>JABFXX010000074.1 GCA_013368795.1 Kofleriaceae bacterium | reverse complement strand
GGCGACTGCGACGTACGCCTCTGCGCGCGTGCGTCGAGATCGTACGCGCCGGGCCGCAGACCGGTGATGCGAAACCTGCCATCTGCGCCCGTGACGACGCGGCGCCGTGACCGGTCGCGAAACGTCATCGCCGGCGCATCGCGCTGCGCGACCACGTGGGCGCCGGCGACTGCCTCGCGCGTCTTCTCGTCGCGCACGATGCCTTCGATGACGCCGCCGGGAACGAGCGCGAAGTCGGCGGTCGCGCCGGCCGCGCCGACCTCGACGAGCTTCGACTGCGGTGCGTAGCTCGCCTCGCTCGCGGAGACGAGCAGCTGTCCGTCGGCGACCTGCAGCTTGTAGCGACCATCGCTGCCCGTCGTCGTGCTCGCGACGGCATCGCTCGGCCTCGCGAGCGCACCGAGCTTCGCGGCGTCGATGCGCGCGCCTGCGATCGGGCCGCCGCTCGCGTCGGTGACGAGGCCGCTCAGCGCGCGTCCACCGGCTGCGAGCTTGATGTCGATCTTCGCGGTCTCGCCCGCGTGCAGCTCGCGCGTCGTCGCCGCCGCGGGCTCGTGTCCGTCGGCACTCGCGCTGATCGACCACTCGCCGGCCTCGAGGTCGTCGGCCCTCGCGACGCCATCGGTTCCCGTCTGGACCAGGGTCACGTCGCCGTCGTGCGCGAGCCGCACCGTCGCGTTCGCGACCGGACCGCTCGCATCCACGACGCTCACCTGCGCGCGCGCCGGATCCTTCTTCACCTCCGCCGCGCTCGCCGTCGCTGGCGCGACCTCCGCCGTTCCCGCGCTCTTCGCGTGCGCCGAACGCTGCTCCCGGTCGCGCGTCTTCAGCAGAAAGAACGCGACCACTGCAATGACGGCTGCCCCCAATAACAAGACGCCCCAGCGCTTCGTCATGAGCGCCACCAACCATTCCGGCGACCGGCGAATTCCCTACAATACGCGCGTGGTCCGGTTTCTCGTGGCAGCGACTATGTTGCTCGTCGCCTGCGCGCCGAGTGGTGCGATGCGCATGACGGCGCCTGCGCGCTACGAGGTCGGCGAAGACGCGACCGTCGCGATCGAAGCGCCCGCAGCGTCGGAAGGTTCGCCCGTCGATGTCGAGCTCGTGCTCGTTCGGCCCGACGGCACCGAGGAGCGACAGGGCGCGACACTCACGGCGCCGCAGAGCCGCGTCCGGTTATCGACGTCGCCCGCATTCACGCAAACCGGTCAGTATCAGATCCGCCTCGTCAACGACGGCCGCGCGCTCGCGTCGCCGGTCGACCTCAACATCACGATCGATCGCCTCACCGAGCTGCTGGCCGAGACGATCGCCGACTACAAGGCGAAGAAGCGCTACACGCGCGCGCGCCAGGCTGGTGCGCTCACGTGGAAGCAGTACGGCGGCATCTATCAGCACCCGTACGTCGATCAGTCGATCGAGGTGACGATCGAGGAGCCGGGTGAGGCGTTCAAGCGCGCGTGGATGACGTACGAGGAGGAGGGCACGCTCGCGGTGCTGCAGAACAACTACGTGCGCGTGCGCGAACGCGCGACGAGTGCGACGGCGAGCTGGACCTCGCAGGGCCGGATCATCCAGCTCCGCGCGCCGACGCTCGCGCAGATGGATCCGAAGTTCGTCGCGCGCTTCTTCGTGCGCTATCCGAGCGACGTGCATCCCATCGAGAAGTGATGTCGTGCGCGCGCCACGGTGCGCTCGCGTTGTGGCGGCATCGCCACGTTGAAGTTTCGACGCGTCACGCGTGAGCTCGTGATCCCACGCCGCTCCGCTTGTCGAGCTCTCACCACGCGGTGTGGTCCGTCGCCTGCACGATGGCCCGCGAATGCGCCTGGTGCTCGTACTCGCTCTCGCCGCGTGCCATCCGCAGCCGCCGCCCTGGTACGGCAGCGATGGTCCGCAGAGCGAGCCGACGCCACCGCCGCACGGCGAGTCGCACTATCCCGGCAAACGCTGCCAGGGCTGCTTTCCAGCGACGCTCGTGACCGGGTTCCTGTCGCTGCCGTGGAGCGGCATCACGCTCGCCGCCGGCTACGACAAGCTGCTGCCGAACGTCCGCACCGTGTGGCCGTGGGTCGGCATCGGGCTCGGCGCGACGACGATCGCGCTCGGCACGACACACGCGGTGCTCAACCGCGACGAGCTCGCGAGCGCCGCCGTGGTGCCGCTCGCGGTCGCGGTGACGACAGGCGTACCGGAGGTCGTGCTCGGCATCGTCGGTCTCGCGTCCGAGCGCGCGCCGATTTCAGGCGCTGCCGTCGCGTGCCGCGGTGCACGCTGCAAGCTCGGCGTGCCCATGCCGATGCCGGTGAGCGGCGGTGCGGGGATCGCGATCGCGGGCGGAACGTTCTAGAACGCGCGCGACTGTGCGCCATCGACGACGATGCACGCGCCCGCGATCCACGACGCGCGCGGCGACGCGACGAACGCGACGGCATCGGCGACTTCTTCGACGGTGCCGAACCGGCCGAACGGCAGCTCGCGCTTGATCATGTCGGCGATGCCCGCAGGGTCGGCCTTCTGCCGGCGATCCCAGCCGCCGCCGGGAAACAGGATCGAGCCCGGCGCGACGGAGTTCACGCGAATGCCGTGCGGTGCGTAGTCGCGTGCGAGTGCCTTCGCGAGCGAGATGACGCCGGCCTTCGCGACGTTGTAGCCGGGCGCGCCGCCCGCCTCGCGTCCCCAGATCGACGTGATCATCGTGATCGATCCGCCGCCGCGGGCGCGCAGGTGAGGGAACGCACGCTGCGCGATGCGCTCGGCGGACCACAGGTTCATGTCGAGCGACTTCGCGAAGTCGTCGTCGTCCATCTGCGTCGCGTCGCGCGCGAACGACTTGCCGGCGACCGTGATCGCGCAGTCGATGCCACCGAGCGCGGCGACCGTGCCCTCGACGGCGGCAGTCGCGCCATCGGCGGTCGTCACGTCGGCGACGATCGCGGAGTGGCCGGTGCCGGGGAGCTCGGCGACGAGCGCGTCGAGATCGGGTTTGCCGCGCGCGATCGCGGCGACGCGTGCGCCTTCGCGTGCGAGTGCGTGAGCGATCGCGCGACCGATGCCGCGGCTCGCGCCGGCGACGAGGCAGGCCTTGTTCGCGTATCCGAGGTCCATCACGGAATCTCCCAGGTGTGGCCCCAGAGCGACTGCGCGCCGTCGATGCGCAGCGTCGCGCCGGTGATGTACTGCGCGGCGGGCGAGGCGAGGAACACGATCGATGCGGCCACCTCCTCGACGGTGCCCGCGCGCTTGAGCGGCGTCTCCGCGATGCCGCGCTCGAGCAGCTGCGGCGGATACTGCGCGGTTCCCGACGACAGGATGATGCCGGGCGCGACCGCGTTGACGAGGATGCCGAACTGCGCCCACTCGACGGCGAGCGTCATCGTCATGTTCTCGACGCCGGCGCGCGCGGCGCCCGTGTGAACCATGCCGGGAAAGCCGCGGTAGATGTTCGCGATCACGTTGATGATGCGACCGCCCTTGTTCGGGATCATCCACTGGTTCGCGACCTCGCGCGCCATGTGGAACGTGCCGACGAGGTTGTTCTTCACGACCGCGAGGAAGCCGTTCGGCGAGATGTGCTGCGCGGGCGACGGGAACTGACCGCCCGCGTTGTTGACGAGGACGTCGACGCGGCCGAACCGCGCGATCGTCTCCTTCACGAACGCCTCGACTTGCGCGGGTTCGCGGATGTCGCAAGCCTGCGCGAGCACGCGCTCGGGTGCGCCCGCAGCTTCCGCGATCTGGGTGACCGCGGCATCGAGCTTCGCCGCGGTGCGTCCACAGATCGCGACCCGGGCGCCGAGTCGGGCGAGCTCGACCGCGGTGACGAGGCCGATGCCGGACCCTCCGCCGGTCACGATCGCGACCTGATCTTTGAAGATGCCGGGCGCGAAGACGCGCTGACTCTCGGGGGCAGGACCGGTCCCATTCTTGTGCATCGGTGTGCGCAACATAAACGAACCCCGGCACTTACAGCAGGGGGTTCGTCCCCCACGGGGGGTGGGGTCTCCCCACGATCACCCGGGTCGGCAGTACCCGTCCGGGCGTAACCGAGCGAAAGACTCCAAGGGTTCGATCTGTTAGCGCGGGCACGCTGAATGCACTACTGCCCGTTGCCGTGGCCGGGAGTCCCACCGCTATAGGAGAGGAGCGTCCTCTCATCGATTCGTCGCCGCCAGGACCGGGAGGCCGGCGGCAGGGTCGTTACGTGCTCGGGGACCTCCTCGGGCGCGGCGGCATGGCCGAGGTGTTCGCCGGTCACTCGCACGGCTCGCACGGCTTCCAGAAGCCGGTCGCGATCAAGCGACTGCTCCCCGAGCTCGCCAACGACCACGTGTTCGTCGAGCGCCTGATCGGCGAGGCGAAGCTCCTGGTCGGTATGCAGCACGGCAACATCGTGAGCGTTCTCGATCTCGCTCGCGATGGCGACGACGTGTTCCTCGTCATGGAGTTCGTCGACGGTCCGAGCCTTCGCCAGCTGCTCAAGGCTCGCGGCTCGCGCGGACTGCCGCTGGGCATCGCGACGTACATCGTGCAGGCCGCGGCCGCCGGACTCGAGTTCGCGCATGCGCGGCCGGGCGGCGCGATCATTCATGCCGACATCTCGCCGTCGAACCTCTTGCTCACGACGTCGGGCGAGGTCCGGGTCGCGGACTTCGGCA
Organism: Kofleriaceae bacterium; assembly: GCA_013368795.1. GTDB lineage: Bacteria > Myxococcota_A > Polyangia > Haliangiales > Haliangiaceae > JABFXX01. The sequence continues at coordinate 7,475 of JABFXX010000074.1, read as the reverse complement.
TCGCGCGCCGCGAAGGCAACGGCGCGGGCGTCGTCGAGGGCAAGTGGGCGTACATGGCTCCCGAGCAGGCGCGCGGCGAAGCACTCACGCCGCGCTCCGACGTGTTCGCGCTCGGCGTCGTGCTCTACGAGCTCGTCACCGGCCAGCATCCGCTCGGCCGTCAGGTCACCGCCGACGAGCGCGACTCCGGTCCGATCCGGGTCGTGCCGCCGCGCGTCGTCAACCCGGCGGTGCCCGCGGGCCTCGACGCGATCTGCATGAAGGCGCTCGCCGAGAACGCGCGCGATCGCTACGCGCGGATGCAGCAGCTGATCGATGCGTTGATCGACGAGCGCTTCACGAACCAGTGGCGCGAGGGCGCGAGCGATCTGGCGCAGGCGATCCGCGAGGTCGCGCCCGGTGGCCCAGGCCCGTCGACCGGGCCGAGGACGCAGCACACCGATCGTCCGGTCACGATCGTGACGCGTTCGCTGATCAGCCAGTCGGCTCGCAAATCGGCCCCTCGCATCGAGGAGCCGTCGCACTCGGCATCCCGCTCGTCGGCGTCGGTCTCCGGCGCGCGCACGTCGCTGCTCGAGATCGAGCGACCGTCGTCGGCGTCGGTCTCCGGCGCACGCACGTCGCTGCTCGAGATCGAGCGGCCATCGACTTCGGCGTCGTCGTCGATGTCGGCCTCGATGTCTGGCGCCCGGACGTCGGTGCTCGAGATCGAGATGCCGTCGGCGAGCGCGCGCACCTCGCAGGTCGAGATCGCGCAGCCCGCGATGCAGCCGATGATGGCGCCGGTCCCGATGGCGCAGGTCGCGATGGCGCCGGGCGCGGTCGCGATGACGATGCCGCAGCTCGCGGCGCAGCTCGGCCGCATGTCGGCGGCGATGCTGCCGAGTCCCGAGCTCGCGTCGGTGCACGGTGGCAACACGTTCACCGGCTCTCACGCGATCGACGTGCGCGACGCGCGCTCGAACAAGTGGGCGTTCGCGGTGCTCGGCATCGCCGCGCTGGTCGGCGTGATCGCGGCGATCGCGATCCAGCTCGCGCCGTCTCAGAACCTCGACACGGCGGCGGCGCGCGGCAACGCGCCGGCCGAGACCGTGGCCGTCGCGCCGACGCCGGCGATCGAAGCGCCGGCTCCCGCGCCGATCGCGCCGACGGTGCCGTCGAACAGCGAGACCGTTCCGACGACGACCGTTCCGTCGGCTGACGTCCCGTCGACCGATGTCCCCTCGACCGAGGTTGCGGCCACCGACGCGCCGACGACCGATGCGCCGGCGACCGATGCTGCGACGGACCCGTCGCAGGATTCACCCAAGGCTCGCCTGTGGCGGCGCTCGCTCGCGAAGGTCGCGGCGAAGTCGTCGCCGAAGCCGACACGCAGTGGCGACGCGATCCTGCGCGTCAACACGTACGACGCCGTGTACGCGCGCGTCACCGTCAGCGGCCATTCGATGGACGTGCCCGGCACCGAGAAGTTCAAGCTCCCCGCCGGCACGCACGTCGTGAAGCTCGTCAACAAGTACCTGAAGATCACGCGCACCTGCCCGGTGAAGCTCGAGGCCGGCAAGGTCCGCACGCTCAAAGTCTCGATGGAGGAAGGCGGATGCGAGGTCTACTGACCAGCACCATCGCGGTCGTCGCGCTGCTTGTCGCAAGCGAGGCGCGCGCCGACGAGAACGATGTCTCGGAAGAGCCGGTCGTCGTGGTCAACGCGGCGTCCAAGCTCGGCAGCGTCGACCAGATCAAGCGGCTGCGCCGCGTGCTCGACGCGCGCAACCTGCTCGTCAAGCTGCCCCAGAACCTCGAGGCGACGCTCGATGGCAGCAACATCCTCGTCGCCGACCTCGATTCGATCAAGGAGGCGTACGCGTCGGGCGAGTACGACAGCGCGTTGAAGATCATCGAGGACGACGAGGCGCGCATCCTCGGCGAGGCGATCAACCGCGACCCGATCCCCGCGCTCGCCGAGCTCAGCCAGTGGCGCGGCATCATCGCCGCTGCCGGCAACAACCAGGCCGAGGCGCTGCGCTGGTTCCGGGCTGCGTATCGCTTCAACCCGGCGTGGAACATCGACAAGAAGCTCGCGTCGCCGCGCGTGCGCTCGATGGTGAAGAAGGCCAAGCGCGAGCCCGAGGAGATGGGCACGCTCAAGGTCTACGCCGATCCCGACGACGCGACGTTCCGCATCGACGGCGGCGAGGCACATCAGGCCGGCGAAAAGATCTCGCTGCCGATCGGCACGCACCTCGTCATGGTCTCGGCGCCGAAGCGCAAGCCGTACGCCGAGCTCGTCGACATCGCCGAGAACGATCCGGTTCGCATCGACATCAGCCTCGATCCCGAGACCACGCTCGACCGCGCCGCTCGCCTCGTCGACGCGACTGCATCGGCGCCGACCGGCAAGTCCCGCCTCAATCGCGCACGTGCGCTCGCCAAGCTCACGGGCGTCAGCCGCATGCTCGTCGTCGAGGACGGCGGCGACGACCACGTCAGCGTTCGCCTCTACGACACCGACAGCCGCAAGGTCAGCAAGACGTTCGACCTCGCCGGCAACGCGTCCGCCGAGACGATCGCGCGCAAGATCGTCGCCGCGCTCGACCCCGACAACCTCGTCGACATCAACACCGTCGTCGTCAACCAGCGCGTCGTCGAAGGTGCGCGCCCGACGCCGTGGTACGCGCGCTGGTACGTGTGGGCCGCGGTCGGCGCGTTCGCCGTCGGCAGCTACGCGACCTACGACTACATGACGCGCGAGCCGACCGCGGTAAGATTCTAGCCATGAGGCTCGCCGCGCTCGCCTTGCTGCCGCTCGCGGCCTGCGCCGATCCGGTCGTCGAGATGAACATCGTGCTGCCGAAGAACGCTGACACGTTCAACACGTCGTGCGTCACGGCCGTCGAGATCCGCACGATGGGCGCCTCGTACTCGACCGACCACAATGACTGGCAGCGGTCGTGCGTCGAGGTCTCCAGTCCGGCGAGCTTCGCCACGCTGCGCGATGCGATCCGCGGCAAGTTCGACATCCTGATCCCGGACTCCGGCCTCTCGGGCCTCTCGCTGTTCGGCTGGTCAGGCCCCACACCCTGCAAGCTCAGCGACGACGACCCGTACTACACGCCCGACGTCGTCGCGTTCGGCCGCGCCGACTACATCGGTCAGGACGTGATCGACCTGCCGCTCACGCCGAACCTCGACTGCGGCTCGCGCCAGTCGATGACCGTGCGCATCGTCGACATGTTCACGATGCTCTCGGGCACCGCGCCGAGCTCGGCGAGCTGCACGAACGCGATGGCATTCCCCGACATGATGGGCGGCGTGTGGACCGGCACGATCATGCCGAAGCTGTTCGGCAAGGGCGCCATCTACTACGGAGGCGTCAACGGCGCGAACGGCGTCGGCAATGCGGCGTCGTTCAGCGGCCTCACCGGCAATGGCTCGAAGTCGTGTCTCGCGCTCGACGGCGGCACGGTCACGGCCGGCAGCACGTCGTGCATCGTGCCGGGCAACCTGTGCGCCGCGGCCGGCGAGTACGAGCTCGTCGCCGTCCCGAACGCGGTCATCGAGGCGACGCCCACGCTCAACCCGACGCTGCAGGCGAAGTTCCCGGGCATCATCTACGGCTCGGTGTGGACGAGCGGCGCGACGCGCACGCCGATCGCCGGCGCCACCGTCGAGGTCGACAGCAAGCACGGCAAGGTCGTCTACCTCGATCCGCCGGCGAACATCGCCGACAACGTGCACGTCCGCAGCGATCAGTCGGGCACCGGCCCGTCGGGGCTGTTCATGCTCTACACCGACACGCTCGTCAGCGTGAAGGTCAACGGCGGCGGCAAGACGCGCACCGTCACGCTCGGCGCCACCGACGACAGCGCCGCGGGTGCGTTCATCGTCATGAACTGAGTCGCGCGCCGTTACAGGTATCCGTGTTCGCGCAGGATCGTCTTGGCAGTGGCGTTATCCCAGCTCGCCGCACGTTGCAGCCACGCGATCGCCGTCTCGTAGTCTCGTGGCACGAGCCAGCCCCGCATGAGGGTATCGGCGAGCACCAGCATCGCCTCGACATTCTCACCGGTCGATCGAGGCCAGTACTTCGTCGTGCTGTTTGCCATTGCCTCGAGCTTCGCGATGCCGGCTGCACCGTTGCGCGGCGTGCCGACCCCGTAGAGCTCCGCCAGTCCGAGCTGGAGAAGCGCACTCGGATCGCCGGCGCGGTACGCGCGCTCGAACCATGCGACCGCGAGGCGGTGACGTCCATGACGCTTATGAAGAACCGCGAGATTGTAAGCGGCTGTTGTATTGCCGTTCCGGTACGCGGTTCGATACAGCGCGGCCGCGCGCTTCAGCGTCGAGGCGGTCGGTCGTTCGTCGGCCAACAAGCTCGCCAGTGAGCTCATCCCATCGGTGTCGCCGAGTGCGGCTGCTCGTTCGAGACAACGTCGCGCTGCACGCAGATCGCGTCGGACGAGCACGGCTCCGCCCTTTCCAACCAGACCCTCGCGATAGTGCTCGCCGAGCGTCACGAGTGCTTCGGCGTCATCGCGCTTCGCGAGCGCCTTCAGCGCGCCGACGTTCGCGGCCGTCCAGTCGCTCGGCAATGGTGGTCGATCCTCGAACTCCTTCATCGCGACGCCGAGCGTACACGACCGGGTTAAGCTCGCCACATGGGAGCTCTTCGCCGTCTCGTGCTCGCAGCGCCGTTCGTTGCCGTTGTCGCAAGCGCCGAGCCAGCAAAGCCGGTCACCGCTCGGATCGTGAAGCTGGAGGTCGTGAGTAGCGACGTCGCGCTGACCGTCGCCGCCGGCACCAACTCCGGCGTCGAGAAGACGTGGACCGGCTGCGTGATCGATACCGGCACGAAGTGCCTCGCCGACGGCAAGCTCGTGATCATTCGCGTCGACAAGACCACGCTGATCGCGAAGACCAGCCTGACGCCGGCGCAGATCACGGCTCACCCGACGGTGCTCTTGACCGCGCCGTGATCGCCACCATGACAAAGCGCGACTACAAGAAGACGTTCGAGAACCTCTATGCCCCGCCGACCAAGAGCGTCGTTCGGGTCGTCGTCCCGCCGCTCCAGTACCTCATGATCGACGGACAGGGGGACCCGAATACCTCGCCCGCTTACCAGCGGGCGGTCGAGTGCTTGTACTCCGTCTCGTACACGATCAAGTTCGCGATCAAGCGCGGGCCCAAGCAGCAGGATTACGTCGTCATGCCGCTCGAAGGGCTCTGGTGGGCCGACGACATGAGCACGTTCTCCGTCGAGAGGAAGTCCGACTGGAAGTGGACGATGATGATCATGCAGCCCGATGTCGTCGATGCAGCGACGGTCGAGGCCGCGATCGAGGACGTTCGGCGGAAGAAGCAACTTGCCGACCTCGACCTGCTTCGGTTCGAGACCCTCGACGAAGGGACGTGCGCGCAGACGATGCACGTCGGCCCGTTTGCCGAGGAAGGCCCGACGATCGAGAGGGTCCACGACTTCATCGCCGCGAACGGCGGCCTGAGCGGCAAGCATCACGAGATCTACCTCTCCGACATTCGCAAGGCGGATCCTCGGAAGTGGAAGACGGTCATTCGCCAGCCGATGACGTTGCGGCAGGCGGTCTAGGTTCGGGTCTGTGTCGCATGCGTGGTTCTCGTGGATCGAATCCGTCACAGCTCCGCGTAGATCTCGAGCACGTTGCCGTCCGGATCGCGGAAGAACAGCGTCCGGTGGCCCCACGGCTGATCCGTTGGACCCAGCGTCTCGACGCCTCGCTCGCCCAGTAGCTCGGCGCACGCGGCCACCTCGCCAGGCGCGACACGAAACGCCAGCTGCAGCGATAGCGCGCCCGCCGGCGTCGGCGGATCGTCAAACATCATCCCGCGCACCGTCAGCGCGAGGATGCACGAGCCGACTCGATACTCGATCCATTGCTCGCCGAGTGCGCGGTGCTGCGCGAATCCCAGCGTCTCGCTGTAGAAGCGACGCATGCGCGGAAGGTCGCGCGCGAAGATGACGGTATAGTCGAGATGGCGGACGGGCAGGGTGGTCAACATGCGAGCGTTGTCTCGCGCCGACCGACGACGAACTAGTCAAGCCGATATCCTGGTATGCCGACTACCACCCTGGGCGCGTTCCTCATCCGCACGCGCGAGAGCCGCACGCCCGATGCCGCCACGCGCACGCCCGGCCGCCGCCGCGTCAAAGGCCTGCGCCGCGAGGAGGTAGCGCTCGCCGCGGGCATCAGTCCAACCTGGTACACGTGGCTCGAGCAGGGCAGGCCGGTGACCTGCTCGCGCACGACGCTCGAGTCGGTCGCGCGCGCCCTGCGCATGAGCGCGACCGAGCGACGCCACCTGTTCGATCTCGCGGACGCCAACCTCGAGCCGCCGCCGCCGCTTGTCACGCGCGTTCCGTCGCAGCTCGCGACGTTCGTCGATGCCACGCAGCACCCGGCGTACGTGTTCAATGCGCTGTGGGACGTGCTGCACGTCAACGCTGCCGCGACGACGCTCTTCGGCCCGTTCACCCACGCCAACGTGCTGCGCCGCCTGTTTCTCGACGACACCTGGCGCTTCAAGAACGCGGACGCGATCGCGCAGTCCGCTGTCGCGCAGTTCCGCGCGGCGACCGGTCGCTTTCAGTACAGCGACGCGTTCCAGGCTCTCGTCGGTGGCCTCGCCGACGCGAGTCCTGCGTTCCGCACCCTGTGGGAGCGCAAGCAGCTCGAGCCGCCGCCGCTCACCCAGAAGATCCTGCTCCATGCCACCGGACCCATCGCGCTCCACTACGCCACGATGCGTCCCGACGGGTTCGACGATGTCTCGATCGCGATCTACGTCCGGCGCTGCGCCTGATCACAGTCGCTCGACGCGATAACCGAGCGCCTCGAGCCGGACGAGCACGCCGTACGGCCCGACGAGCTGGCCGACACCGAGCACGGCAAACGAGCGGCTGCCCGCGTAGAGCACCTCGTGCAGGCGCGCGGTCCAGCTCACGATCCTCGCTGCGATCGGTTCGTCGGGGCTGGCGATCTCGTTGCTGAATTTCGCATCGTCGCCGGCGCGGTACGCCGCGACGCGCTGTTCGATCGCGCAGCCCATCCGATCGAAGTCATGGATCGCCGCGGCGAGCTTTCTCGGCGTGATCGCGGCGTCGAGGTAGCGGAGCTGATCGCTCCACGTCTCGAGGAACACGAGCGACATCGTGCGCCCGCGCGCCTGCTCGACGAGCGCCTCGTTGATCGACGGGCCGGCGAATTCGTACGCGGCGCGGCCGAGCATCATCAGCGCGAGCCACGGCTTCAGCTCGCGCACGGTCTCCGGTGTCGCGTCGAGATCGTCGACGAGGCGGTCGAAGTTCTCGCTACCGATCAGGCGCTCGAGCGATGCGGCCTGTGGGAGGAAGAACAGCGGGCGCACCGACGCTACGGTGCGGACGTCGAGGCCGGCCGGCATCTCGTTGGCCTCGGCGACGAACGTGTCCGCGCGGTCGA
>JABFXX010000476.1 GCA_013368795.1 Kofleriaceae bacterium | reverse complement strand
GCATACCCGTAGGTCTCGGGCAGCCCGGTGCGCCGGCCGGCACACTCGGAGATCACGATCGCCTCGTCGAGACAGCGCTGTGCATCGGCGAGGCGATCGCACTCGAGGTACAGACCCGCCAGGTTCGACTCGGCGAGGCCGACGACGTAGCGCGCGCCGGTGTGCCTCGCCAGCCCGCGCGCGACCTCGGTATGGACGATCGCAGTATCGATCTCGCCGAGCACGCCGTGCACGACGCCGAGGTTGACGCGCGCGGTGAGCTGCATCATCAAGTCGGCGAGCTCGAGCCCGATCGCGAGGTTGCGCTGGTTGCACGCGAGCTGGTCGCGGAACCGGCTCGCGCGCATGTACGTCGCGCCGAGGCGCGAGAGTGCGTGCGCGAGCTCGCGGCGATAGGGCGTGCCTTCGAGCAGGTCGACCGCTCGCTCGCACGCGGGCAAGCCACGCAGATTGTCGCCGAGCCGATAACCCGCGACCCAGCCGAGGTCGCCGAACAAGAGCGCCGCGGTGCGTGGATCGCGCAGCGCCCACGGCGCCAGGTTCACGCCATCAGGCGCGGCGAGCGCGAGACCTGACTCGAAGCAGTGCAGCGCACGCGGGTGATCCGCGCGCCGGGTCGCCGCGTCGCCGAGCTTGTGCCAGAGCAGGGCGCGATGGGCGAGATCCTGTGGATCCGTCGAATTCAGGGCGCGCTCGTACCAGCTCTCGGCCTCCACGACCGAATCAGCGAGCAGCACGGCATCCCCGAGTGCGGTCGCGAGGTGGTTGTCGATCGCCGGCACCAGGCTCGCGGTGCGCCGCAGCGCGCGTGACGCGTCTCGATACATCGCGGCAGCGAGATGACGAAGTCCCGCGATCCGGTATGCCGCCGCCGCCGCGGCGAGATCGCCGGCTTCCTCGAGGTGGTGGGCGAACGCGGCGACGATGTCGGTCGCGACGCTGACCTGGCCGGCGCGATCGAGATCGTTCAGCCCGGGGTAGCGCTGCCGCAACCAGCGCGCGACCGCCGCATGGGCCGCTCGGCGCTCGTGCGAGTCGAGTCGCGCGTACGCGACCTCGCGGACCATCGTGTGGAGGAACCGATAGCGATCTCCGCCCGCTCCACCCTCCGCGACGGCCGGCGCGATGAGGCCACGATGTTCGAGGTCGACGAGATCGTCATCGAGCGTGGCCGCGGCGGATTCGGCGACGTGACCGAGCGCATCGCGCCAGAACGTCGTCCCCATGACGGCGGCGGCGGTGATCAGCTCGCGGTAGCGCGGAGCGAGCCCGTCCAGACGGACCTGGATGACCGCTTCGATCGTCGCGGGTAGCGGTGTGTGCTCGGAAGCCCGCATGCCTCTCTCCGCGAGATCTCGCGCGAGCTCCTCGAGGAAGAATGGGTGTCCATCGCCGCGCGCGACGATCTCGTCGACAGCCTCGCGTGGCGTGCCCGGGGCGATCGCCTGGACGAGTGCACCGGCGGTCGCCGGATCGAGCGGCGGCAGAGACAGCACGTCGACGCCGGGCCGCTGGGGCATTGCCGCGCCATCTTCCGCGACGCGGGCGAACGTGAGGATCAGGACCGGCACGTTGTCGAGTGAGGTCACGAGTTGATCGACGAGCTCTCGCGACAGCTCGTCGGCCCACTGGATGTCCTCGAACACGACGCCGATCGGATTGCGCTCGGATCGTGTCTCGAGCCAGCTCCGGGCAGCCGCGAATGTAGCCGCCCGATCCGCCATCCCATCGCGCGTGGCGTGCGCGTGCCACTCCTCGTGTGCAGCGCGCAACATGCCGAGCGGGTCGGCATTGCCGTGCAGGTCAGCGCGCGCGACGAGCCATTCGACATCACGGCGCTCGCGCATCCGTGCGATCAGCGCCTCGCGCAGTCGCGTCTTGCCGTAGCCAGCGCGTGCGCGGATCTCGGCATGGCGCGGCCGCCGGTTGCCGAAGGAATCCTCGGCCATCGCGACGAGCGCGGCGAGCTCGCGCGAACGAAACGTCGCAGCTTCTGCCCGTGCGCGGGACGGCCGTGGGCCGACGATACGTCGCGCCGTCGTGTGCCCGAGCTCGACGCCGGCCATCTCGAAGCGAGCGGCGAGCTGTCGTGCCGTGAGCGAGGACGCGAGGATCTGGCCCGGCTCGGCCGCTTCGGCCAGCGCGCTCGCCGACGAGAATGCCTCGCGCGCGGTCAGCGTCCCGGCATGCGGCCGCAACAGGATCCGCACCGTATCGAGTCCGGCGCGTCCTTCTGCGTGTGCGAGGAGCGCTTGCGCGGCGCGCACGGCGCGCTCGGCATCGTCGCCGAGTGCCGTCGGGACGCCGAACAGCGCCGTGATCTCGAGCGCACCCACCGAGACAGGCGTACCGCCAGCATCGACGACCAAACGCTCGAGCTGCTCGGCAGCGCCAACCGCCAGCGAATCTGCGCGGTACACGAGCGCGGTGGCGACGCGCACGTCGGCACGCCTCGTGCGGGGCGCCGTGCTCGCTCCGACATCGGAGCTGGCCTCGCGCGGCGCGATCACGTGCGGGCCATCGGCGCGGGCCGCGTGCGCGATCGCCTCCGATAGCAGTGCCATGCTCGCGATGCGCGACGCCGGATCCGGGTCGAGCGCGGTCGCGAACACGCGGTCGAGTGCTTCGCGCAGTGCCGGCGGCCCGACCGTCACGGGCAGCGGCGGTGGCCGTTGCGGCACCGCTGCCAGCCGGGCGGCCTCCTCGAGCGTCTGCACGGCAAACGGCTGCACTCCGGCGACGAGCTCGTAGGCGAGTACCGCGGTCGAGTACACGTCGACCCGATGATCGAATGGCTCGCCGCGGAGGACCTCGGGGGCGATATACGAGGGTGTACCGGCGACGACCTCTTCATTGTCGTGCGCGAGGGTCGCCACACCGAAATCGGTCAGCACGGCACGCCCGTCGTCGATGATCACGTTGTCTGGCTTGACGTCTCGGTGGAGCACGCCGACGCGATGCGCGGCTGCGAGCGCGCTGGCGATCTGGACGACGAGGTCGACGATCGTCGAGACCGTCGGGGCATGGCGCTCTCGCAGGATCTGCCGCAGCGTCGGCCCTTGCACCAGCTCCATCGTCACGTAGAGCTGGTCACCGTCGAGACCGAGGTCATGCACGCGGCAAACGTTCGGATGCGAGATCCGCCGCGCAAGCCGAACCTCGGTTCGTAGCCGCTGCCGGTAGGCCGTATCGCGGCCCAGCTCGTGATGCAGGAGCTTGAGCGCGACGTGCTCGTCGAGCTCGCGGTCGTGGACCTCGTAGACGACGCCCATGCCGCCCCGACCGAGCGAGCGCTGCACGATGTAGCGGCCGTTCACCGTCGAGTGCGGCGCGAGCACGGACGTCGGGCCTGGGGTCGCCGCGATCTTGCGCAACAAAGGCGCGAGTGTGCCGAGCTCGCTTCCTTGGTCACGCGCCGACGTCACAGGATGACGCTACACCGAAGTCCTTCGCGCGCGGCGGCACCGATCGGCATAACCACCTGCAACTCAGATGCATATGACGATCTGTCACGCCGCGTGACCCAGTTGCGCTGCTGCGACTGCCACTGATGTCACTCCGGCGCGGGACTTGCTGTGTACTGCTTTGGTCGTAGAGGGCGGACGCAACAGAATTCGTCGGAGGCTCGCGATGCCTGGTTTCGCTACAGATCTCGCCACGGCGGTGACGGCCGACGGTCGGAACCTGTCTCGCTGTGCAGAGCCGCACGAGCGACCCCGGGGAGGACATCGTGTTGAACGCCTCACGGTACCCTAGTCGGCAGCGTCGGCTGTCGACGTTCATCCGGGAACACCAGGCGGCGATCCTCGAGCTGTGGGCGCGCGTCGTGCGTCAGCTGCCGATCGCGCGCGAGCTCGATCGGCCGGCGCTGATCGATCACCTGCCGCACCTGCTGGAGCGCATCGCGAACTTCGCGGACGAGCTGGTCGAGGGAGGCAAACCGCGCCTCTCGCCCGACCTCGCCGAGATCCACGCGCTCGAGAGACTCGACGCGGGCTTCGACCTGGGCCAGGTGGTGAGCGAGTACGCGGTGCTCCGCGATTGCATCGTGCAGCTCTGGTCCGAGCAGGCGGACCCGAGCAACGACGACACGCTCGGCGTACGAGCGCTCAACCGAGCGATCGACAAGGCGGTGAGCGTTTCGGTGCAGCGCTACACGCGCGCGCGCGATCGGACGCTGCAGTCGCTCGACCGGATCTCCGCCGCGGCGCTGGAGACGCGGAACCTGAACGAGTTCCTCGACCGACTCCTCGACGTGCTGCTCGACACGACTGCAGCGGTCGACGCGGCGACGATCCTGCTGCGCGAGGGCGACATCCTTCGCACGCGTGCAGCCGTCGGGCTCGGTGCGGATGCGACCACGTTCACCGTGCGAGTCGGCGAGGGATTTGCGGGCATGATCGCAGAGACGCGCCGTCCACACGTGCTGCACTCGGCGGCGACGGAGCCGCTGCTGCTGAATCCGGCCGCGCGAGCGAAGGGGATCAAGGCGCTGTTCGGGATTCCGCTCCTCGACGGAGACCAGCTCATCGGCGTTGCCACGATGGGTTCGGTCAGCGCCTCGGAGTTCTCGCGGCAAGACCGGCAGCTGTTCACCGCGCTCGGCTATCGCGTCACGTCCGCGATCGTCCAGCACATGCTCCGTGACGCTGCGGAGTGCAGAGCGCGCCAGCAGCTCGCGGTCGCGACGCTGGGCATGCACGCACTGGCCACACGCGATCCGAGCGTGTTGCTCGAGGAGGCAGTGGTCGCGGTCAAGAGCACGCTCGGTGCCGAGCTCGCGTCGATCGTCGAAGTGCAGCACGACGGGTCGCTCGCGGTTGTCGCCGAGCACGGCTGGGGCGCGGACGTCCTGGGACCGCTGCCGCCGGGCGAGCCATCGCAAGCCGGCTATACACTGTCGAGCGGGCAACCGGTCATCGTCGACGACGCCGCGATCGAGCGGCGGTTCGAGCTACCCGCGAGAAGCCACGAGAAGGGCATCCAGGCCGGAATCTGCGTGGCGATCCCGGTCCCCGGCGACGGAACACGGCACTACGGCGTGCTCTGTTCTCACACGGTGCAGCGTCGTGGCTTCAGTCGCGACGACGTTTCCTTCATGCAGGCGATTGCCCATGTGATCGGGACCGCGGTTGCACTGCGTCGTTCGGAGGACGAGCGCGAGCGTGTGCTCGCTCAGGAACAGGCGCGTCGAGCAGAGCTCGAAGCGGTGATCGAGAGCATCCCCGACGCCGTCTTCATCGGCAACGCGCAGGGAATCTCGCGATGCAATCGCGCGGCGCTGGAGCTGCTCGGGATGGACTCGTCGGCGGAGCTACAGCAACGGTCGACGGCGCAGCTCGACGAGCGTCTACAAAGCCGCGATCTCGAGAGCGGCCAGCGCATTCCTCCGAGCGAGTCGCCGTTCGGCCTCGCGCTTGCCGGCGTGAAGTCGTCGAAGAACATGGCGATCACGAATGTCAAAACCGGCCGCCAGATCGTGCTGCGAACATCGGCGGCGCCGATCTATCGCGGCGAGGATGTCATCGGCGCGGTCTCGGTGAACGCAGACGTCACCGAGCAGCGACGTGCGCACGATGTCGTTCGCGAGGCGCTCGCGCAACAGCAGGCCGCGCGCGCTGAGGTCGAGCGTTCGCTCGCGATTCTCGACTCGATCCTGGCGGCCTCCGCGCTCGGCATCGCCTTCCTCGACACCGAGCTGCGCTACGTGCGCGTCAACGATGCGCTGGCCGCGATGAATGGTCTGCCGGCCGCCGACCACAACGGCCGCCCCGTTCGTGACGTCCTCGGCGAGCCCATCGCGCGACACCTCGAGCCGCTGCTGCGGCGGGTGCTCGAGACCCGAGAGGCCGCGACGAACCTCGAATCCGATGCAGCGTTGCCGTCGAGCCCGGACCACGTGCGGTCGTTCCTCGCCAACTACGTGCCGGTCGTCACCGCACATGGCGAGCTGCTCGGCATCGGTGCTGTCGTCATCGAGATCACCGACCGCAAACGCATCGAGACTGCGCTGCGCGAGCGCGAGCAGCAGTTCCGTACGCTCGCCGATAGCATCCCGCAGCTCGCCTGGATGGCGGACGCGACGGGATACATCTTCTGGTACAACCACCGCTGGTTCGACTTCACCGGGACCACGCTCGACGAGATGAAGGGGTGGGGATGGGAAGCGGTGCACCACCCCGAACATGTCGAGCGTGTGGTCGCGAAGTACCGAAACCACATGCAGGCGGGCCAGGAGTGGGAGGACACGTTCCCACTGCGGGCGAAGGACGGCAGCTATCGCTGGTTCCTGTCGCGCGCGATTCCCATGCGTGACGAGCAAGGCAACGTCGTCCGGTGGTTCGGCACGAATACCGATGTCACCGAACAGCGCTTCATGATCGAGGCCTCGCTCGTGCTCGCGACCTCGCTCGACGATCGCGCGACGCTCGAGAAGCTGGCGCAGCTGGCCGTCCCGACGCTCGCTGACTGGTGCGTCATCGATCTCGTCGCCGGCGACGAAGTCGAGCGCGTCGCCGTCACCCACAAGGATCCGAGCAAGGTCGAGCTCGTGCGCGGGTACGCCGCGACGGATCGGCTCGATCCGAACGTGCCACGTGGCATCTCGCACGTGATCAGGACCGGCACGTCGGAGATCGAGCGCGACTTCTCCGACGACTCGCTCCGCGAGCTCATGATCGTTCCTCTCGTCGCGCGCGGACGCACCATCGGTGCGATTTCCCTCGCCATCGCCGAGCGCGACCGCTCGTTCAGTCCTCGCGATCTCGAGACTGCCGAGAAGCTCGGACGTCACGCAGGTCTCGCGGTCGATAACGTGCGGCTCTACGACGAAGCTCAGCGCGCCTCGCGGATGCGCGAAGAGCTCCTGGCCGTCGTCTCACACGATCTCAAGAATCCGCTCGGCGCGGTTCATCTCGCCGCGACCCTGCTGTTGCAGCAACCGACGCCCAAAACGCGCAAGTACCTCGAGACGATCCAGCGCGCGACGACTCGCATGGATCACCTCATCGCCGATCTACTCGACATCGGGAGCATTCAGGCGGGCCGTCTGCCGATCTCGAAGGAGCCCGAAGATCCCGAGTCGATCGTCAAAGAGGTCGTCGACCAGCACGAGCCCATGGCCAAGGCAAAGGGCATCACGCTCGTTCGCGACGGGGACCTGCACGGAGTCACCCTGTTCTGCGATCGGCAGCGCATCCTGCAGGTCTTCGGCAACCTCGTCGGCAACGCGATCAAGTTCTGTCGATCCTGCGACACCATCACCATCCGCAGCGATACCGATGGAGCGTTCGTGGGATTCACGATCTCCGATACCGGGCCGGGCATCGCCAAGAACGAGCTGGTGCACATCTTCGATCCGTACTGGTCGGCCGAGGAGCACGCGAAGAAGGGCACCGGTCTCGGACTCTTCATCAGCAAGGGAATCGTCGAGGCGCATGGCGGGCGCCTGTGGGCCGAGAGCGAGCAGGGACAAGGGGCGACGTTCCACTTCACCGTGCCACGGGCCTCCTGACCGTCTGGTGCAAACGCGGCATTCCCTATTGTGGGCGCCATCCGCTTCGGGTGAAGTGCCGCCGTGAGACCGCTCCTGCTCGTTATCGCGATCGCCGCGTGTTCGCACAGCAAGACCACGGTGGAGTCGACACGCGCCGACGGCGCGACTCCTGTCGAGACGGTGATGGTGTTCACCAACATCTCGGATCCGCCGTTCGCGGGCCTGATGAACATGGGCTTCGAGAACCAGCTGAGGGCGGGCCTCGCGGCGTGTCAGGTTCGCTCCGAGTTTCGACAGGTCGTCGAGGACGGCGGCGACTCCATGGAGCGCGCGACCGCGTCGATGGAAGCGATGCGAACCAACGCCGCACTCTTCGTGAAAGAGGCGGGCGGCAAGGTCACGACGTATACGGACGCGCACGGCGAGAACGTCCGGAGCCGAGGTTTCGACGTGTGGGTCGAGCTCGAGCTGCTCGATCGTCGCGTGAACAAGGTGACGTGGAAGGCGCTCGTGAACTACCGAGGCTTCAAGAACGGCGAGGCCACGATGAAGGACGGCGAGGCGTTCGCCGATGCCGTCGTGTCGCGCCTGCGCAGTGACGGCATGATGCTCGGCTGCGCAGGCAAGTAGAACGGCTCTCGTGCGGGCGCGTTGACAGCGCGCCAGGACGGGAAGCCCTCTCGCCCCACTTTGGCATCGGAAGTCTTCTGCGCGTACGTCGCGCGTCTCGCCGATCACAAACTCCAGGAGGTGGTCAGGAGCGGATCGGCTGGTAAGCGCCGCTTAACAGCCCATGCGCGGATCGGCACCTGGTTCGCACCCACGCCGCTACGTACGGTTCATGCGGAGGAAACGTCATGGCACGAGAGAAAGCAGCGAGTGGCGCGCGGGCGACAATCGGTGATGTCGCTCCGAAGCTCGCCGAGCTCACCGACGACACCTTGTTCGGCGACATCTGGGAGCGGCCGCAGCTGTCCAAGCGCGATCGCAGCCTGATCACGTGCGCGGCGCTCGTCGCCACGGGGAAGACGGAGCAGATGAGCTTCCACTTCCCGCGAGCGCTCGAAAACGGCGTCACGGAGGACGAGCTGATCGAAATGATCACGCACCTCGCGTTCTACGTCGGCTGGCCAAGCGCGATGTCGGCTGTCACGAAGGCGAAGGAGCTGTTCGGAAAGAAGGCGGGGTGAGCATGGAACGGCGCTTCCTCGGAAAGGTCGCGTTCGTGACGGGTGGCGCGAGCGGCATCGGCCGCGCCGCAGCCCTCGCGTTTGCCCGCGAAGGTGCGAACGTGGTCCTCGCGGACGTGTCGGAGCAAGGTGCGTCCGAGACAGCACGGATGATCGAGCAACAAGGCGGGCGTGCGCTCGCCGTACGCTGCGACGTGTCGCGCGCCGAGGACGTGAAGGCCGCGCTGGACAAGACCGTCGAAATGTTCGGGCGGCTCGATGTCGCGTTCAACAACGCGGGTGTCGAGCCAAAGAAGCTGGCTCCGACGGCGGAATGGGAAGCCGACGAGTGGGACCGCATCCTCGATATCGATCTGCGCGGCGTGTTCCTGTGCATGAAGTACGAACTGCCGCTGATCCTCGAGCAAGGCGGCGGCGCGATCGTCAACACGTCATCAGGCGCCGGAGTGATCGGTATCAAGGGCAGCCCCGCGTACACGGCGGCGAAACACGGCCTGATCGGCCTGACCCGAGCGGCAGCCCTCGACTATGCGGCTCAGAACATCCGCATCAACGCGGTCTGTCCGGGATACATCGACACGCCGATGATGGCTCGGTACACCGGCGGGACCTCGGAGGGGCGCGCACGAGTGATCTCGGAAGAACCGGTTGGTCGAATGGGGACGCCCGAAGATATCGCCGAGACCGTTCTTTGGCTGTGCTCGGATGCATCACGCTTTGTCATCGGGCACGCACTGGTCATCGACGGTGGTCAGACGATCCAATGATTCGGAGCGATCGCGCACGGCGACCCACTACTGATTTGCAACCGTCACGGTGATCACCTCGGTCGCCCGCAGCACACCGCCGTTCCACGCTTCGGCCTTGATCTGATAGCTGCCGTCGGGCACCCACGGATCGGTCGCCCATGTCTTACTAAATGGCGCTGTCGCATCTTCGCCGAGGTCGTACCAGCTGGTCGCTCCCATCGCGCGCGTTGCGAATCGCACGGAGCTCACGGCGCCGCCTCCCGTTGTCGAGGTGATCGTCGTGTCGCCGCTCACCACCGAACCCGACGTGGGTGAGTCGATCGAGATCCAGACAGTCCCAGGCGGATCGGCCGGCGAGTACCTGTAGAGGTTGTAGGTCGGCGAGAACGTCGCGCTCGGCGCGCGATAGTTGTTCATGAACTTGATCGTGGTGGTCGGATAACTCGCGTACGGATTGTAGCCTGCGGCAGCGATGCCGGTGATCCAGCGATTGGCCGCGGTCTTGACGTCGACACCATCGCCGATATCGCTCTTGTAGCGATCGGTGGTGGGCTTGTAGCGCGACGTGTTGGCGAGCCGCTGCGCGACATACAGGACCGCGTCGCGGCGGTCTTCGAACACGATGTACTTGTTGTTCGGATCGTCGTCGGGTTGATCGGCGAGCACGTAGTAGCCGCGCCCTCCCGCAGCCTCGTAAGACGTCCACTTGAACCCGAACAGATTGTTCGCGTTGAGTGCGATCTTCGTGAACCCGAAGCCGCACTCGTTGGACGCCATCGCGGTGATCGCCGCGGCCGGCGCACCGTATGTGGCTTCGGCCTCGCGTGCGTACCCGCTGATCTCGTCGACGAACTCATCGCGTTCGTCGAGGGTCGGGTGCCCAGGCTGCGGATCGTACGGACCCCATGTCGCGGCGAGCGATCCGGGCTCGGGGTCCGCGCCCGAACCGACAATGCAACCTGCGAGCGCTACGAGAATCAAGAGCGAGCTCCGCATCCACCTACTCCACGAGTCGCCCGGCGAGTCGAACGATACGCATGGGCCAGGGGCACCTGCGGCACTTCATGCTGGCAGCTCCTGGCTGCGACAGCCACCTACGGGCACGAGACTGCGAACCCAGCAGCGCAGGCCCAGTCGTTCGCGACGGGGGCACCGTGTCCGCCGATCGGCGGCGCGATGGAGCGTTCGCGCGATTCACGATTCGGATACCGGCCGAGGCATCCGCCAAGCGAGCCGTTTGTGACGGCGCGCCCGAGAGTTCCGGCGAGCAGAGACGCCTCGGCACTGGATCGCTCGGCTCGAGTGGCCGCGGTGCACTCCGGGTGCATTCGCCGCCGGTGGCCGCATACGCGCACGCGTCGCAATGCTTGCGTGATCAGCGCAAGTCGCACGCGCAGGTTGCGTGACAGCGCGCTGACAAACCGGTGACCGGACGATTCACGGCGATCGGGGCCATCGGCCTCAGCTTGTAGGCATGAAACAGTTCCTGGGTGACACGCCGGTGTTCGGGCGTTCGCACTACGTGCATGCGATGAAGCCTGACCTTCCGGCTAGCGCGTTCGGCCGTGCCACGTCGCGTCTCGCCTGGATCCCGGTCCATATCGCCGTGATCGCGCTCGCCATCGTCGCGATCGCGCGGGGCTGGGTGCACTGGCCGCTCCTGCCGGTCGTCTCGCTCGTGATCGGTGCGAGCTTTGCGGGGCTCACGTTCGTGGGCCACGAGCTGCTCCACGGCGCGATCGTCGGCGGCAAGCGACGCCAGAACCTGCTCGGCTGGCTGACGTTCGTGCCGTTCACGCTGTCGCCGCGGCTGTGGAAGGCCTGGCACAACCGGATCCACCACTCACAGACCAACCTCGCCGACGATCCCGACGCCTATCCGACGCTCGAGGAGTACCGCGCCAACCCGCGCGCGCGGTTCGCAGTTGACACGTTCGCGCTCGGCGGCCGGCGTTGGCGCGGCCTGCTCAGCCTCGTGCTCGGCTTCACCGTGCAGAGCATGCATCAGCTCGTGATCGCGCGCCGGTTCCTGGATGCACGGCAGCGGCGGTTCGCGATTGCAGAGACCGCAGCCAGCGCCGCGCTCTGGCTCGCGCTCGCGGCGACGATCGGCGCGCTGCCATTTCTATTCGCGTACGTCCTTCCGCTCCTCGTCGCCAACGCGATCGTGATGTCGTTCATCCTCACGAACCACGGCCTCAGCCCGCGCGTGACCGTCGACGATCCGCTCCTCAGCGGCCTGTCGGTCACCACGCCGCGCTTGATCGACTGGCTGACCTTGCGCTTCGGCGCGCACGTCGAGCACCACCTGTTCCCGCGCATGAGCACGCGGTTCGCGCCGGCGGTTCGCGCAGCGCTACTCGCGCGGTGGCCGGAGCGCTTCCAGGAGATGCCGCTCGTCAACGCGGTCGGCCTCCTGCACCGGACGGCGCGCGTCTATCGTGACGCGACGACGCTTGTCGATCCGCGCACCGGGCAGACGTTTCCGACGCTGATGCCGCGCGACCACGCCATGGCGGCCGATCCGGTCCGCATCGCACCGATGCTGCTGCCGCAGGTCGCGTAATAAGACGTCCGCGATCTCGTGGGCGACGATGACTCTGCCGTCGAGCAGGCGGTCGTGCGTACGTCGATTGTCCGAAATACGGACAGGCTTGATCAAGAGCGGCTCAGTGCACATCGATCTCCTCACACTGTTCCCGATCTATC
>JABFXX010000398.1 GCA_013368795.1 Kofleriaceae bacterium | reverse complement strand
TCGATCTCGAACTGACCGTCGAGGCGCGTGCCGAGGAGGCGCGTCGCGGACGACGTCGCGGCGCTCTTGTCGCCGGCGATGGGCAGCGGCGTCGTCGCGGCGGCGGATGCGGGGTCGATCAGCGCAGCGCCGCAGTTGGGACAAAACCGTCCCGACTCGTCGGTCTTCGTCGCGCATGCCGAGCACAGCCTCACGAGGTTTGAACGTAGCAGCCCGGCGATTCTTCACGACATCGTTCGCGCGCGCGGCGACGCGGTTTCGCCTAGATACGGGATCTACGCCGACGATTTCTGAGTGAGCGCCGCGGCGAGCCCCTCAGGGCGCGCCTGGAGCGGGCTCGGTTTGCGGCTCCTCGGACGGGGCCGCCTTGGCGTGGGGAATCAGGAACACGACGCCGATCGTGCCTTGCCGGTTCAGGCCCGGCGGCGTCTGACCCTCGTCGTGGAACACGACCTCGGTCGGTGCGTCGAGCTCGAGCTCCTGCGTTGCGCTCGGCTGGTCGCGCGTGTGCTCGTCGACCTGGAGCTTCGCGCTGATGGCCGTCACGGACACGTGACCTGCCTTGATCTTGACCGCGGTGCTCGCGTTGGGCGCGAGGACGCCGCGCGAAGCTCCCCGTGCCGCGCCCGTCGGATAGACGTACAGCTCTTCGATCGGACGTGGAGAGCGATTTACGATCTGGATCGTCTGGAGGTTCGCACCACCACAAGCGACGAGACCGAGCACGAGTACCAGGGTGAGAGCACGCATCGCGGCTATCGTAGGCGAAACCCGCCCTGTCGCGAGCCCGCTGTGTGCAGGCTTGCGATGCTTTCACCCTGGAACTTCGAGCTAGGAAACGAGGCTCAGGCGACGGCGCGCAGCGTCGCAGCAACCTGCGGCGCGAGCGCGCTTTCGATCATCGCGAGCGCGCGATCGGTGCGGACGTTCAGCGACTCGGCGGCCATGCCGAGGTTCGTGTGCATCTCGGCGGCGTCGAGGCTGCCGAGGAGCACCGACCAGGCGAGGTCGGCGATCTCGCGGGCGTTCACCTGGCGGTAGACGCCGGCGTGAATGCCATCCGCGATGCAGGCGCCCATGTGGTCCTGGATGCGCGCGATGCCGGCCGAGACGGCCGTGACGACCTCGTCCGACAGCTGCGGCCGGATCGCCGGCTGCGCGAGCAGGCGGAGGATGCGCGGGCCCTCGGCCTCGCGCTCCGCCCAGCGGACCAGGATGCTCCACGTGTCACGGAGGCGCCGGTTCACCTCGGCGGTCTCGCGGACCTGACCCATCTCCACATCGAACACCGTGAGGGCGTCCTCGATGAGGGAGACGTACAGGTCCTCCTTGGAGCGGAAGTAGAGGTAGATCGCGCCGACCGACAGCTGGGCCGCACGTGCGATCAGTTCGATCGACGCGCCGGCGTAGCCGCGCTCGGCGAACACCGTCCGTGCCGCTTCCTGGATGCGACGGCGTCGTGCCTGTCGCTCTTGCGCCTTGCGTTCTTGAGCGTTCGTCATGCGGGTGACTTAGTAATTTTGACGCAACAGGTCAAGACAGATGTTTGTCACAGCCGATTGCCAGTAGATTCCCCGAGTTGGCACGACCGGGGTGGCTACTGCGGTAGCCCGTTCCCATGTCCTCTAAATCTGACTCGAATTTCGGTTCTAACCGAGTTCACTGACCAGATCGGACGCGGATGTCATGCGTCGATAGGTCACATGCTTTTCACCGCGCAGCAGGTCCGGACCTCCCTCGCTCTCGCTGCCGCCGGCGGCGCCGTCATCGCCGCGCTGCTCGTGACGCCACGCGGCGCGCCGCCGATCGACGCGACCTCGACCTCGAGCGACGTCCTGTCGGCGAAGCTGACGTCCTCGAAGATCCTCGCCGGCGATCGCGAGCAGGACATCGCGGTGACGATCACGATGCCGCGCGGGCAGGCCGAGGTTCGGCCGCCGCTGTCGCTCGCGATCGTCATCGATCGCTCGGGCTCGATGGAAGGCGAGCCGCTCGCCAACGCCAAAGCCGCTGCCGCGCAGCTCGTCGGTCAGCTGTCGTCGCGCGACGCGTTCTCGATCATCACGTACTCGTCGGGCGTCGAGACCGTCGTGCCGCTGACGCGCGCGACCGACTCGGCCAAGTACCGCGCACAGTCGGAGATCGCGAAGATCTGGGACGACGGCAACACGTGCATCTCGTGCGGCATCGAGCGCGCCACCGACGAGCTCGCGGGGACGACGCTCGACGGCGGCGTGCGCCGCATGGTGCTCATCTCCGACGGTCAGGCGAACATGGGCATCTACGATCGCAACGAGCTCGCCCAGCTCGCGGTCGAGACCGCGGCGCGCGGCGTGTCGATCTCGACGGTCGGCGTCGGCCTCGACTTCGACGAGATCACGATGACGAGGCTCGCCGACGTCGGCCACGGCCACTACTACTTCGTCGAGGACACGGCCCGCCTGGGCGCGATGTTCGCCGAGGAGCTCGGCGGCCTGACCGAGACGGTCGGTGCCGACGCGCGGCTCGTCATCACGCAGCAGGGCGCGTACATCGAGGAGGCATACGGCTATCCGATCATGCGCCAGGGCGATCAGGTCGTCGTGCCGATCGCGGACCTTCGCGCCGGCGAGACTCGCAAGGTCGTGCTGCGCTCGACGATCAAGTCGTCGGCGCCGGGCGCGCTGCCGGTCGCCGCGTTCGAGCTGCACTGGCGGCGGACGAGCGATGGCCGGCAAGACACGGCGCGCGCGACGCTCGCCACGACGCTCGTGACGGACCCGGCTGCGGTCGCCGCGTCGATCGACCGCGGCGCGATCAATGCGGTCGAGCAGGCGCGGACCGCGCGCGTCCTCGAGGAAGCGACGACGACCTACGAGACGCAGGG
>JABFXX010000327.1 GCA_013368795.1 Kofleriaceae bacterium | reverse complement strand
CAGGCGGCACGCGCGACGGCATCGCGGCCCGCGGCAGACTCGCCGCGCAGGCTATCGCCGAGCTGGGCGAGCGCGGCGAGGTGACGGCGCGCGCGATCGTCGCGGCCCGTCAGCGCGAGCAGCTGCCGGCTCGAGACCTCCATCGTCACGTTGCTCGCGGCCTTGGTGACGGCGACGCCGTCGACCGGCAAGAACGCCATCCGTGTCGCGCCGATCACGATGTCGTCGCCCGACTCGAGCCGATGTGCCGTGATCTCGGAGCCGTTGACCAGGGTGCGCTTCTCCGCGACGAACGTCAGCGCGCCGTCGCGCAGCTCGATCAGGCCGTGCGCGCGCGACACGGTCGGATCGGTGAGCTGGACGAGGCTGCCCTCTTCGCGTCCGACCTTGCCACCGCGCATCGGGAGCTCGAACTCGCGGCCCGCATCCGGACCCTCGACGACGACGAGGCGCGCCAGCGACATACGCGCATCTTAGTGTAAGTTTTGGAGGATGAAGCGGTTCGCGATCGCGATCCTCCTCGTGGCCGCCTGTAGCGGCAGGGGCAAGAAGGACACGACGCCGGCAGGTGCCGGTAGCGGCAGCGGCGTTGCGGTCTACGGCAAGAAGATCGTTGTCCACTGGGGCATCGAGCAGTCGGCGTCGTCGGCCGAGGTCTTCCTGCAGACGACCGATGAGACTGGAAAGCAGACGAGCTATCCGGTCGGCACGTACGAAGGGACGTGCGAGGCGATCTACCCGGCGCCCGAGATGAAGGCGGTCAACGGCGTACGCTGCAAGAACGGCCCGAAGGGCGTCGAGCTCCATGCCGTGACGACGCGCGAGGACATCATCGTCGTGAAGCTGAACACCGACGAGGGCGTGACTCCCGATCCGATGGCGCGCGAGGAAGTCACGCGCGTGAAGGTCCCGACCGGGATCGCAGTCGAAGCGGGCTAGTGGGCGCGCAGCCCACAGCGGCCTTGCACACGCCGATCGATCGTCCGTAGCGTCGATGGTGGGCCGGTCGTGTCGAGAGTGCTCGTGTTGATGGTCGTGCTGGCTGGCTGCGTCGCCGACGCGGAGGAGCCGAGGCCGGTCCTGCTGCCGGTCGAGCCCGCCGACGTGCCCGACGCCGACGTCGAGGAGCCGCCATCGCTCGATCTGTGCGCGCTCGCTGCGGCGCTGCCGACCGACAACGCCTGCTCGCTGATCTGCGATCCAGACGCGCTCGCACGCAGGCTTGTCGACGACGGCATGGAGGGCGGCCGCTGCTATCAGCTGCGCTGCACGCTCTCGCCGGATGCGTCGATCAGCGTCGGCGTCTGCCTGCCGCCTTAGAGCGTCTTCAAATACTCGATCACCGCGCGCGCATCGCCGCCGAGGTCGGCGAGGAACGGATGGCCAGAGACCGCGAACCCGGGTTGGGCCGCGTCGTGCAAGTACTCGCCGGCCGCGAGCGTGCCCGTCGGGGCGTGCGTCGCGACGCCGACGCTACCGAGGTCGTACGGCGCGTCGAGCGCGACGACGAACGACGGCGCGCGCTTGGCCGGCGGCGTCGCGAGCACGGCGAGGCTCGGCCACTGGCCGGCGTGACCGTACGGCGCGCGTGCCCACACGTTCGTCAGCACGGGCGGGACATAGCCGTCGGTGCGGCGAAACTTCGTGTAGCCGCGCGTCAGCTTGGGATCGTTGGCCGCGCGCGCGAAGCTCTCGGTCGGCGCATGCGCACGCGCCGGATCGGTGCCGATATCGGCGAGCGCGACGACCGACTCGGTGTAGCTCCTGGTGCGGCCGTCGTCGCCGTACGTGCCGTGGCAATCGCTGCAACGCTCCTCGAACAGCTGCTTGCCGCGCGCCGCGAGGGCGCGATCGATCTTGCCCGGGAACGCCGGCCGCGCCGCCGGTTGGCGGAGGTACGCGCCGAGGCTCGCGCCCTGCAGCGGATGCCGCTCGTACCACTCGATGCGCACGCCGTTCGCGAGGTCGGCCTCGACGGCGAGCAGGTCCATCGGTCCCTCCTGGCTCGCGTCCCACGACAGCGTCACGCGATCGCGAAAGCCGATCACGTCGGGCACCTTCGACCAGCCGACGTCGGGCGCGTAGTCGATCGGCGCGCCCGAGAGCTTCGCCAGCGCGAGCACGAATGACTCGATCACCGCGACGCGGCCGGGCGGCCCGCCGGCGGCCTTCGCGTGCAGCGCGGCGCGCTCGCTCGCGCGCGTCTTCAGCGCCGCGATCGTCGCGCCGACGAATGCATCGGCATACGCGTCGGGCCACGCGATGTCGCGCGCCTTCGCCTGCTCGCGCGCGAGCCGGCCGAGCTTGTCGGCCGAGAAGCCGGGCTTCGTCGTCACCTCGGCGAACGCGGCGTCGTACGCATGGATGCGCACGCGCTTGTTGCCGAGGCCGATCACCGTCGCTTCGCCGCCCGGCCAGTGGAGCCGCTCGGCGTGACACAGCGAGCAGTTCGTGACGACGAACGGCACGCTCGTGAACGGATCCGTCGTCAGATGCATGCCGACGGGCAGGCCCGCGCGAACGTCGGCGTCGTCGCTCGCCAGATCCGCGGCGCGCGCGATGAAGCCGTACTTGCTCGCGAGCTCGGTCGTGTCGCGGCCGAACGTCTCGGGGAACGCGCCCTGGAGCGCGAGGAAGATCGGATACGGAATTCCGGTCTTGTACGGATCGCCGATGCCGGTGCGCGTGAAGATCGCCTCGCCCGCTTGGGCCGACACCCGATCGATCTCGTACTCGGCGGGCTCCGACAGCGGAACCTCGACGGCGCGTGGCGCGACGGCGGCGGGCTTCGCTGCGGGCGCCGCTGGCGAGCCGCATGCAGCCACCACGATCACCGCGCACATCGCCCGCATGAGGGTGATGGTAGTCGATCGAC
>JABFXX010000687.1 GCA_013368795.1 Kofleriaceae bacterium | reverse complement strand
GACCACGCCGATTACGGTCTCGCGACCGCTGCGGTCGGCGGCGGCCTCGCGCTCGGCGGCGTGATCACGCTGACGTTCTGATACGCACCCGGTTGTTTCGGCCTCCGTCGCTGCCCGGTCCCGGTGTTACGGTCCGACCATGATGAGGGTCCTGCTGTGCCTCGCGTTGATCGCCGCCTGCGACGATCCGCCGACGGCATACTTCTCGGCCCCCGGTGGCACACCGGGCGACGACTTCTACGCGCTGCCGTTCCCGAACGATCTGCGGCGCCACGAGGATGGCTCGCTCGATCTGTCCGAGTTCCCGACGAACAGCGTGATCGCGACGAGCGTGCGCGACGTCGTCGAGCGCGAGGTCGACGGCTTCGGCCTCAACCAGGCGATGTTCGCGCGATTCTCGGGGGCGCTCGATCCGGCGAGCCTGCCGACGCCCGCCGACTCGATGACCGACAAGGCCTCCGTCTACCTCGTCAACGTCGACGAGATGTCGCCCGACCACGGCATGCGCACGCCGATCATCGCGACGTTTCATCCCGAGGGCTCGCAGACGATGGGTGGCAACCGTCTCGCCGTGCGGCCGGTGCCAGGCTTCGGACTCGACGAGGGAACGACGTACGCGCTCGTCGTCACGAAGCGCGTGCATGGCGACAATGGCGAGCCGGTCGCGCGCGACGGCGACTTCGACGCGCTGATGGGCTCGGGCGGCAGCGCCGCGATCGCGAAGGCGCGCGACGTCTACGCGCCGCTGCTCGCCTACCTCGACGAGGACGGCGGCGATTCGCGCGGCGATGTCGCGTCGGCCGCCGTGTTCACGACGCAGCACGCGACGCAGTTCGGTCCCGCGCTGCGCAAGGGCGTGTTCGCGACGCCAGCTCCGGTCGCGACCGACGTCATGCAGCAGATCGACTCTGCGGTGTTCTCGCTCTGGACCGGCAAGTACGAGGCGCCGAACTTTCAGGCGGGCGATCCGCCATACATCTCGAGCGGCGGCGAGATCACGATCGGTGCCGACGGTGCCGCGGTGGTGACGCGCATGGAACCGATGCGGTTCGCGCTGTCGGTGCCGAAGGGGCCGACGCCAGCGACCGGCTGGCCGATCTGCATCTACCAGCACGGCACGGGCGGCGACTGGGAGACGTTCCTCGAGGACGGCACGGCGCAGCGGCTCGGCGAGGTCGGCATCGCGGTGATCTCGACGGACCAGGTGCTGCATGGCCCTCGCGATCCGACCGGCACCGATCCGGCGATCGCGTTCTTCAACTTCAATAACGTGGTCGCCGGCCGCGACAACCCGCTGCAGGGCGCCGCCGACGCGTGGTCGCAGCAACGGCTCGCGCTCGGCATGTCGATCGACGATCCGATGCGCTCGCGCGTGATCACGTTCGATCCGGACCGCGTGTACTTCTTCGGCCACTCGCAGGGCGGCCTCACGGGCCCGGCGTATCTCGCGTTCGAACCCGCGGTGAAGGGCGCCGTGCTGTCGGGCACCGGCGGCACGTTCGTGCTCGGCGTCCTCTACAAGACCAATCCGGTCGACTTCCCGAGCCTCATCTCGACGCT
Organism: Kofleriaceae bacterium; assembly: GCA_013368795.1. GTDB lineage: Bacteria > Myxococcota_A > Polyangia > Haliangiales > Haliangiaceae > JABFXX01. Next base: position 1,318 of record JABFXX010000687.1, on the reverse strand, counting down.
CATCCGCGACGAGCCGGTCAACGAAGACAATCCTACGCTCGCGCTCGCGCAGATGGCGATGGAGCGCTCCGACGGCATCAACTACGCGCCGTACTGGGTGCGCAAGCCGCGGACCGCGCCCGACGGCACGCCGCTCGCGCCTCGCAACATCTTCCAGACCGAGGGCTTCGTCGACACGATCTCGCCGAACCTGGCGCTCGAAGCACTCGCCGGCGCGATCGGCGGCGACCTCGTGCAGCTACCCGACGCCAAACCGATCGAAGCGGTGACGCTGCGCGGGCGCGGGATCGTGCCGGCGCCGATCACCGGCAACGTCAACGGCGTCACCGCGGTCACGGCTCAGTACAAGCAGGCCGGCAACAGCGACGGTCACTACGTCGTGTTCGAGGTCAACGCGGCCAAGATCCAGTCGGCGCAGTTCCTCGGCACGCTGGCGGCGACGGGCAAGGCCACGGTAGTGTCTCGATAACCATGCCCCGCAAGAAGCTCGGTGAGATGCTCGTGGATGCCGGCGTGCTGAGCGAGCAAGGGCTCCGCGCCGGTCTCGCCGAGCAACGCCGCTGGGGTGGCACGCTCGGCCGCACGCTCGTCGACATGAAGCTCGTCAGCGAGCCCGATCTCGTGCGCGCGCTCTCGCAGCAGCTGAGCCTGCCGACGATCGACCTCGATCGCATCGAGATCGAGCCGAGGGTGCTCGACCTCGTTCCGGGCGAGCTCGCCGAGGAGCACAGCCTCGTCCCGTTCGCGCAACCGATGAAGTTCCTCGACGTCGCGATGACCGAGCCGACGAACCTCGGCCTGCTCGACGAGCTGCGCATCCGCACGCAGCTCAACATCCGGCCGTACCTCGCCGGTCCGAAGATGATCGAGCGCGCGCTCGCGAAGCACTACCGGCGCGGCTTCACCGGGCTGCGCCGCGGCGAGGTCGAGGTCATGTTCGACGGCCCCGACGTCCTGGCCGACGACATCACGGGACCGATCGATCCGATGGACATCCAGGCGGCGCGCCGTCGCGAGGGCATCGTGTCGCCGCCGCCGCGCGTGCGGAAGCAGCCGATCGATGCTCCCGATCCGGGCTCCGGCGTGATCGCGCTCGGCGATCACCATCCTCGCGACGCCGAGATCGATGCACTCCAGCGCCGGATCTCGACACTCGAGGCACTCGTCGAGCGCGACGAGGAGGTCCTGCGCAAGCTGCTCGCCCTGCTCGTCGAGAAGGGCGTCGCCACTCGCGACGAGATCCTCGAGCGCATCCGCTGAGCCTCGCGCACTTTCGGAGGTCTCACGCGAAAACCGCGTCCGGAGTGTCGAGCTGCAT
>JABFXX010000042.1 GCA_013368795.1 Kofleriaceae bacterium | reverse complement strand
GTCGTCTTCGGCGCGACCTCGGGCGACTCGGCGGTGGCGACCGTGTCTGGATCCTTTGCCTTCGGATCCGGATCGGCGGCGACGGTCGTGCTCGCGAGCACGAGCGTCGAGAGTGGTACTGCGAGAGATGGAAGGTGGCGTCTGGCTCTCGTCATGCCCGCCAGCGTGGCTGGGCAGCGATTTCGTGAACGTTGCTTACGAGTATACCTTTCGAGTTTCGACGCGACTCTGCATCATCCACGACGCTGAATCACAGCGTGTATGTACGTTCACTTATGCGCTATTCGGCGTCGGCGACCATCGCCTTGATGAACGCGAGCCCCGACGGGAATCTCGTCAGCAGATCCGGCTGCATCATCAGCGCTTCCTGCACGACGCCCTCGAGCCGGAAGCTCGTCGCACCGCCGCTGTCGGCCGACGCCTGGCACAGCGTCTTCGCGAGTCCGAGCGCCGCCGGCGACAGCGACGCGAGATGCGTCGCGCGCTTGCTGATCCGCGCCGCGAGATCGTCGGCAGGACCGACGACCTCGTGCAAAAGGCCGTAGCGCTCGGCGGTCCGCGCCTTGAGGAGGCGCCCGGTCATGATCAGCTCGCGTGCGCGCGGCTCTCCCGCGGCGCGAACGAGGCGCGTCGTGCCGCCGACGTCGGGCACGAGACCGAACGCGATCTCCGGAAGGCCAACGACGCAGTCCTCGCTCGCGATCCGGATATCGGCGGCGAGCGCGAATTCGAATGCCATGCCGAGACACACGCCGTGCAACGCCGCGATCACCGGCTGCTGCAGCCGCGTCATCCGGTGGAATGTGTCCTGGAGCTGATGATGAATGTGCGCGAACGGCTGCGTGCGCGACGTCTGCATCACGCCCGTGAGCAGCGAGTGATCGATCCCGCTCGAGAACACCGGGCCCGCGCCGCGCAACACGACGACGCGAATGCTGCGGTCGGCGGCGATCGCATCGAAGGCATCGCCGAGCTCCTTCACCAGCTCGGCATCCATCGCGTTGCGCTTGTCGGGACGATCGAGCCACAGCGTGGCGATCGCGTCAGTTCGCTCGAGACGGGTTCGACTCATGCGCCGACTCTACGCGAGGCAGCGGCCGCGAGGGGCCACCGCGTTCGAGCAGACGCACGACCTCGCCCATGAGTGCCGTTGCAGCGAACGGCTTCTCGAGGAGTGCCGCACCCTCGGCCGTCAGCGCCTGCGCCTCGTCGTCGTCGGCGTAACCGGTCGCGACGAGAACCGGGACGCCGCTGATCTTGCGCAGCTCGTGGAAGAACTCCCGGCCTCCCATGATCGGCATTCCCATGTCGAGCACGACGAGGCCGATCCGATCGCGATGCTCGGCGAACACGCGCAGGCCCTCCTGGCCGTTCGCGGCGTCGAGCACGTCGTAGCCGCGCCGGCCGAGCAGACGCATCGTCGACGTCCGCACCGCCTCCTCGTCATCGATCACGAGCACCGTCGTCTGTCGCGTCGCGCGCGTCGCCGCTGGCTTCACCGTGGCATCGGCAGGAAGCGCGTCGACGATCGGCAGATGGATCGTGAACGTCGCGCCCTGCCCCGGCTCCGACGCGACGTCGACGGTGCCGCCGTGGTTCTGGACGATGCCCCACACCATCGACAGACCGAGGCCCGTGCCGCGACCGCGCGCCTTCGTCGTGAAGAACGGCTCGAACACGCGAAGGCGCGTCGCCGCGTCCATACCGCAGCCGTCGTCGCGCACCGTGATGCGCACGTACGAGCCCTCGGGAAGCCCGGTCTCGGCCTCCGGGGTGACGTCGATGCGCGTCGACGCGATGTCGAGCGTGCCCTTGCCGTTCATCGCGTCTGCGGCGTTGAGCCCGAGGTTGACGATGACCTGATGGATCTGCGCGACGTCGCCGTCGATGCACGCCACCGTCTCGAACGTCGTGCGGATCTGGATCGACTTCGGGAGTGTGCGCGACAGGATCGGCACGACGTCGCGGAGCACGTTGTCGATCGCGATCACCTGCTTGCGATACTGACCGCCGCGCGAGAACGCGAGCAGGCCGCGCGTCAGCTCGGCACCACGGCCGGCCTGCGCGATGATCCGATCGATATCTCCCTGTCCCGCCTCTTCCGGCACCTGATCGCGCAGCAGGTCGGCGAAGCTCGTGATCGACGCGAGGATGTTGTTCATGTCGTGCGCGAGGCCCGCGGCGAGCGTGCCGCTCGCTTCCATGCGCTGCGCGTGCAGGAGCTGCTCGCGCTGATCGGCGACTTGCAGGAGCGCCTCGCGGTGCAAGCGCTGGAACAGCACCGCGAGAACCTCCGCGAGCAGCATGGCGTTCGCGAACATTCCGACGTCGCCGCCCTGGATGATGATGAGCGGGAGCCACACGAGATCGAGCGCGACGAGCAGCACCACGACGACGCGCGTCTGGAGCATCACGGCGGTGCACACGACCTCGATCAAAATGATCGGCGTGAGCTTCGCGATGTCGGTGAGCGAACCGGAGAGCAGCGTTCCGAACGTCGAGATGCCCCACAGCGCGGCCATCATCGCGTGGCCCCAGTGCGCCCCGATTCGCTTGCGCCTCAGCGCGACATTCATCGCCGCGAGCGCACCGATCGCGATCACGTTCCACAGCACGACCGGCCACGAGAGCGGGACGCCGAGCGGCTCGCTCAGCACGAACGACACGATGATCCCGAGCGTCACGAACGGCGCGATCTTGCGAGCGCGGTCGAGCGCGATCGACGCCAGGACATCGGGCTTGTCGCGGTCGCGTGGCATGTCGGCCGCGTGAATCGACCGATCGACCAATCATTTGTAGGTCTCGCCAGTTAGCCGCCGCTCATCGATGCAAGTACGCGAGATCCGGCGCGCCGAAATGCGCACCGACGTGGACGTTTTTGAGCGACCGCCAGCCTCCGCAAGGCTCGTACCCGCATGAAGCGACTCGTCTGCGTCCTCGGTCTCGCCGCGTGTGGTCACTCCTCTGGAGGAGGCGGCACGGATTCCCCTGATGCCGCGACCGGGCCGGGGGACATCGATGCGGCCGTCGAGCCCGACGCTGCGCCGCTGCCGATGCCACCGTCGAGCTTCGGGTTCGACGGGCCGGAGCTGCCGATCTGCACGGGCCGCTACCACGCACCGACGATGGTGCTCGCCGACAACCGACTCGTCGTCGGCTGCATGCCGAGCGGCTCGCAGAACACGACGCCGATCGTGAAGTTCATGATGCCCGACGGCACGCTGCTCGGTCAGACGTCGCTCCTCACGTCCGACGGCTACTACTACAAGGAGACGCGGCTCTCGCATCACGACGGCAAGTTCCAGGCGCTCTACGAGTACAACTGCGATGACAACGGCAGCTGGCTCGTCGGCTGGGGCTGGGGCTGCATCGAGTTGCGCGAGCTCGACGACACCGGCGATCAGATCACCGCGATCCAGTTCGGCGAGATCGGCCACAACGGCCATCCGGTGCTCGATGCATCGGGCAGCGAGCTCGGCGTCGCCTGGGTGAGCTACGACGACGCGTACTTCCGCCGGCTCGACGCCGCGCGCGATCTCCCCGGCGGCCGCGGCGCGAACGTGCTGCTCGGTCCCGATCCGCTGCAGAGCGACGCGCGCTCGTCGGCGCGCACGCAGATCGTGTTCGACGGCGCGGGCTACGGCGTGTTCACGATCATCGGCACGCACATGTACTTCTCGCGCATCGAGGCGAGCGATCACATCGCGGTCTCGATGAAGGATCTCGGCCCCGCGTACTCGCAGACGTTCACCGGCGAGTTCGCCGCGGTCGCCGGCCCCGGCGGCACGTACGTCGTCGCGTACGACGACATGACCAGCGTCAAGCTCGTCAACTTCGATCGCAATGGCGACGTCGTGAAGTCGGTCGTCGCGCAGGCGGGCGCGTACATCGCGCCGCAGCTCGTCGCGTCGGGCGGCCGCTACTACGTCGTCACCGAGGACGCCGGCGGCCGCGGCTACATCACGGTGTTCGATGCCAGCCTGACGAAGATCGCCGACGGCCTGATCGGCGGCGGTCTCGGCCGCACGATGAAGTATCCGACGCTCGCGGTCGACGGCACGACCTGGATGGTCGCGTATCAGAACCAGCAAGACGGCAACGTGATCGTGCAGAAGCTCGCGCCGATGCCATGATGCGCGGGTGAGGCTCGTCGATCACGCCAAGGCGCACCTCGTCGTCGTACCGGTCGGTGCGATCGGCGAGCTGATCAAGTCGGGCGCGGTGCAGCTCGATGGCCGCACCGGCCGGATCGACGATCCAGTGGCCGAAGGCGCGCGCATCACCGTCGACGCGGCTGCGATCGCCTCGCTCGCGATTCCCCCCGAGGACATTCCTCTCGTCATCGCCTTCGAGGACGACGATCTGCTCGTCGTCGACAAGCCCGCCGGCATGCACGTCCATCCGCTCGGGCCGCATCGCACGGGCACGCTGCTGAACGCGCTGCTCTGGCACGCCGGCGCCCGCGCCGATCAGCCGTGGGCACGATGGCGGCCATCGCCACTGCACCGGCTCGATCGCGCGGCGCGAGGCCTCGTCGCGATCGCCAAGACCGCGCAGGTCCACGATCGGATGCGCAAGATGTTCGTCGATCAGGCGATCCATCGCCGCTATCGCGCGACCGTCATCGGCCGCATCGCCGGCGAATCCGGCACGATAAACGCGCCGCTCGGCCGCGATCCCGTCAACGATTATCGGCGCGCGGTCTTACCGATCGAGCAAGGCGGGCAAAATGCCGTGACACACTGGGCGGTCGTCGCGCGTCAGGACGACCGCACGGTGCTCGACGTCGTGCTCGAAACCGGCCGAACTCATCAGATCCGCGCCCACCTCGCATCGATCGGCCATCCGATCGTCGGCGACACGCTGTACGCAGAAGCGCGTCCGACGTCCGCAGATTCGGCAATCGAGATTGCACTCCACGCGACGGAGCTGCGATTTCGTCATCCCAGGACGGGTGTCGAGATTCTTTGCAGCTCCTAATTACGCGATCGCTTCGCAGTCCGTTAACACCGCGCAGAACGCTGCGTGCTATTCCAGTCGCCCATGTTGTGGCGACTCCTGCGGACGTACCTGCGGCCGTACTGGGCGCAGCTCGCGACCGTGACCGTCCTCCAGCTGGCGGCCACGATCGCAACGCTGTACCTGCCCAGTCTCAACGGCGACATCATCGACCGCGGCGTCGCACGCCACGATACCGACTACATCCTCGTCCACGGCGCGATCATGCTCGCGGTTTCGGCCGCGCAGATCGCGTGCTCGCTGATCGGCGTCTTCATCGGCACGCGTGTCGCGATGGCGTACGGCCGCGATCTGCGCGAAGGCGTGTTCCACCACGTCGGCAAGCTGTCGGCGCGCGAGGTCGGCAAGATCGGCGCGCCCTCGCTCATCACGCGCACGACGAACGACGTCCAGCAGGTTCAGATGCTCGTCATGATGTGCACGACGATGTTCATCGTCGCGCCGATCATGTGCATCGGCGGCATCATCATGGCCGTCCGCGAAGACCTCGCACTGTCGAAGCTGCTGCTCGTTTGCATCCCGGCGCTCGCCGCGAGCATGGGCGTGATCATCGGCCGGATGATCCCGCGGTTCCGCGCGATGCAGCCGAAGATCGACACGGTCAACCGCGTGCTGCGCGAGCAGATCACGGGCATGCGCGTCGTCCGCGCGTTCGTGCGCGAGCCGCGCGAGGAAGCGCGCTTCGACAAGGCGAACGGCGAGCTCACCGGCCTCGCACTCGACGTCGGCAAGCTGCAGGCGCTCATGTTCCCGACCGTGATGCTCGTGTTCAACGCGTCGAACATCGCGGTCCAGTGGTTCGGCAGCCATCGCGTCGACGAGGGCTCGCTCGAGATCGGCGCGCTGACCGCCTACATGAGCTACCTGCTGCAGATCCTCGTCGCGGTGATGATGTCGACGTTCCTCACGATCATCATCCCGCGCGCCGCGGTCTGCGCCGAGCGCATCGTCGAGGTCCTCGATATGGAGCCCGCGATCGCGCCACCGCGCGCGCCGATCCGCCCGCGCGAGCTCACCGGCGTCGTCGAGTTTCGCGGGGTCGAATACAAGTATCCGGGCGCGAGCGCGCCGGTGCTCGCCGACCTCTCGTTCGTCGCGAAGCCCGGCGAGGTGACCGCGATCATCGGCTCGACGGGCGCCGGCAAGACGACGCTGCTCGAGCTGATCCCGCGGCTCAGCGATCCAACCGCAGGCACGGTCCTCGTCGACGGTCTCGACGTGCGCGAGCGCGATCTCGAGGAGCTGTGGTCGCGGATCGGCGTGGTGCCGCAGCGCTCTTATCTATTCTCGGGCACCATCGCGTCGAACCTCCAGTTCGGCAACCCCGCCGCGACCGAGGAGCAGATGTGGGCCGCGCTCGAAATCGCGCAAGGCAAGGACTTCGTCGAGGCGATGCCACAGAAGCTCGAGAGCCCGATCGCGCAGGGCGGCACGAACGTGTCGGGCGGCCAGCGCCAGCGCCTCGCGATCGCGCGCGCGCTGCTTCGCGAGCCCGGTGTGTTCCTGTTCGACGACTCGTTCTCCGCGCTCGACCTCGCGACCGAGGCGCGGCTCCGCAACGCGCTCAAGCCGCGAACGGCGAACGCGACGGTGATCGTCGTCGCCCAGCGTGTCGCGAGCATCCGCGACGCGCAGCAGATCATCGTCCTCGACGGCGGCAAGATCGTCGGCAAGGGCACGCACGACCAGCTCGTCGCGACCTGCCCGACCTACGCCGAGATCGTGACGTCGCAGACGGAAGAACAGGAGGCCGCATGAGCACGCCGAAACCTCCCGCGGCTCCCGGCGCTCCGCAGGGCACGTCGTCCGCCGCGGCCAACGCAGGTCCGCGCCCGATGATGCGTGGCCCGATGGGCGCCGGCTTCGGTCCGCCGCAGAAGGCGAAGTCGTTCAAGGCGTCGGCCAAGCGGCTGCTCGGCCGGCTCGCGCCCGAACGCCGCCTGATCGTCTTCGTCCTCGCGTTCGCCATCACGAGCGTCGCGCTCAACGTCAGCGGTCCGAAGATCCTCGGCCGCGCGACCGATCTCATCTTCAAGGGCTACCTCGCCCGCCACCCCGACACGAACCCGGAGCTCGCTCGCAACATGGGCGCGCACGCAGGGCAAGGTATCGACTTCGCGGCGCTGGCCCACCTGCTGATCATCGTGCTCCTGATCTACGTCGCCGCGTCGATCTTCGCGTGGCTGCAGACGTACATCCTCAACTACGTCGTCCAGCGCACGGTGAAGCGGCTGCGTAGCGACGTCGAGACGAAGCTGATGCGCGTGCCGCTGTCGTACTTCGACGGCCAGCCGCACGGTGAGGTGCTGTCGCGCGTCACCAACGACATCGACAACGTCGCGATGGGCCTCCAGCAGACGCTCAGCCAGATCCTCAACTCGCTGCTGAGCGCGATCGGCGTGCTCGTGATGATGGTGTGGATCTCGCCGCTGCTCGCGCTGATCGCGTTCGTCACGATCCCGGTGTCTCTCGTCGTGACCGCGAAGATCGGCAAGCGCGCGCAGAAGGGCTTCGTCGCGCAGTGGAAGCACGTCGGCGCGCTCAACGGTCAGATCGAGGAGGCGTTCACCGGCCACGCGCTCGTCAAGGTGTTCGGCCGCCACGCCGAGATCCAGAAGAAGTTCGACGCCAAGAACCACGAGCTGTTCGAGGCCGGGTTCAAGGCGCAGTTCGTGTCGAGCATCATCATGCCGGCGATCCGGTTCATCGGAAACCTGAACTACGTCGTGATCGCCGTCGTCGGTGGTCTGCGGGTCGCCACCAGCAAGATGCTGCTCGGTAGCGTCCAGGCGTTCATCCAGTACTCGCAGCAGTTCACCCAGCAGCTGTCTCAGCTCGCGTCGGTCGCGAACGTCCTGCAGTCGGGCGTCGCGTCGGCCGAGCGCGTGTTCGAGCTGCTCGACACGCCCGAGCAGTCCGCCGATCGCAACGACGCGAAGGTACCCGCCGAGCTCCGCGGCGAGGTCCGGTTCGACGACGTCTCGTTCCGCTACAAGGCCGACGTGCCGCTGATCGAGCACCTGTCGCTCGTCGCGTCGCCCGGCCAGACCATCGCGATCGTCGGCCCGACCGGCGCCGGTAAGACGACGCTCGTGAACCTCCTGATGCGGTTCTACGACCTCGACGCCGGGGCGATCCGGATCGACGGCATCGACATCAGCAGCGTGCCGCGCAGCGAGGTCCGCTCGCGGTTCGGCATGGTCCTCCAGGACACGTGGCTGTTCAACGGCACGATCCGCGACAACATCAAGTACAGCAACCCGTCGGCGACCGAGGAAGAGATGCTCGCGGCGGCGAAGGCGACGTACGTCGATCGGTTCGTCCGCGCCCTGCCCGCCGGCTACGAGACCGTGCTCGACGAGGAGAGCGGCAACCTCAGCGTCGGCGAGAAGCAGCTGATCACGATCGCGCGCGCGTTCCTCGCGAACCCGTCGATCCTGATCCTCGACGAGGCGACGTCGTCGGTCGACACGCGCACCGAGGTGCTCGTCCAGCGCGCGATGGCGACGTTGCGCGAACGCCGTACGAGCTTCGTGATCGCGCACCGCCTCTCGACGATCCGCGATGCCGACCTGATCCTCGTCATGGAGCAAGGCACGATCGTCGAGCAGGGTACGCACGACCAGCTGCTCGCATCCGGAGGCGCGTACTCACGCCTGTATCACGCACAGTTCGCGGCGCCGAGCGCGGCCTAGCCGCCGCGGCTGTGCTTAGCTTCGGGCGCCATGTCGAAGCTGACCGCGTCGCCCGCCTGGAAAGCCCTCGCCGATCACGCGACCTCCGTCGCGAACGTCCACATGCGCGATCTGTTCGCGAAGGATCCGCAGCGGTTCGCGAAGATGTCGCGCGAGGCGGCCGGCGTGTTCGTCGACTGGTCGAAGCATCGCGCGACCGACGAGACGATGCGCCTCCTGTTCGCGCTCGCGAAGCAGGCCGACGTCGAAGGCTGGCGCGATCGCATGTTCGCCGGCGAGAAGATCAACATCACCGAGGATCGCGCGGTGCTCCACACGGCGCTGCGCAACCGCAGCAACAAGCCGGTGCTCGTCGACGGCAAGGACGTGATGCCGGAAGTGAACGCCGTGCTCGCGAAGATGCGCGACTTCACCGAGCGGCTGCGCAGCGGCCAGTGGAAGGGCTTCACCGGCCAGACGATCACCGACATCGTCAACATCGGGATCGGTGGCTCGGACCTCGGCCCTGTCATGGTCACCGAGGCACTGCGGCCGTACTGGAAGGACGGCCTGCGCGTCCACTACGTGTCGAACGTCGACGGCACGCACCTCGCGGAGACGGTCAAGGACCTCGATCCCGCGCGCACGCTGTTCATCGTCGCGAGCAAGACGTTCACGACGCAGGAGACGATCACGAACGCGAAGTCCGCGCGCAAGTGGCTGCTCGACAAACTCGGTGCCGGTAACGAGGCGGTCGCGAAGCACTTCGTCGCGCTGTCGACGAACGCGAAGGAGGTCTCGGCGTTCGGCATCGACACCGCGAACATGTTCGAGTTCTGGGACTGGGTCGGCGGCCGCTACTCGCTGTGGAGTGCGATCGGCCTGTCGATCGCGTGCGTCATCGGCATGGACAACTTCGAGGAGCTGCTCGCCGGCGCCCACGAGATGGACGAACACTTCCGCACCGCGCCGCTCGACCAGAACCTGCCGGTCATCCTCGCGATGCTCGGCATCTGGTACGCGAACTTCTTCGGCGCGGAGAGCCACGCGATCCTGCCGTACGACCAGTACATGCATCGCTTCCCTGCGTACTTCCAGCAGGGCGACATGGAGTCGAACGGCAAGAGCGTCGACCGTGCGAGCCAGTTCATCAAGGACTACTCGACGGGGCCGGTGATCTGGGGCGAGCCCGGAACGAACGGCCAGCACGCGTTCTACCAGCTCATCCACCAGGGCACGCGCCTCGTGCCGTGCGACTTCATCGCGCCGATCGAGACGCACAACCCGCTCGGCAACCATCACGAGATCCTGCTCGCGAACTTCTTCGCGCAGACCGAGGCGCTGATGAAGGGCAAGACGCCCGACGAGGCGCGCGCCGAGCTCGCCGCGCAGAAGCTACCCGCGGCGAAGATCGATCAGCTCGTTCCTCACAAGACGTTCAGCGGCAACCGGCCGACGACGTCGATCGTCGTCCAGAAGATCACGCCGCGGACGCTCGGCGCGCTGATCGCGCTGTACGAGCACAAGATCTTCACGCAGGGCATCGTCTGGAACATCAACAGCTTCGACCAGTGGGGCGTCGAGCTCGGCAAGCAGCTCGCGTCGAAGATCCTGCCGGAGCTGGCGAGCGCCGGCGACGTGACATCGCACGACGCGTCGACGAACGGCCTCGTGAATCTCTACAAGCAGCGCCGCAAGTAGTCAGCCCGCGAGCGGGCAACGACGTGCGACCGAGGCGACGCGGATGCGCTCTGCCGGCACCGCGATCACCCTCATGAAGTAGGCCTTGAACTCCTCGGTCCACGGCTGGTCCTCGACCGCCTTGGCCATGCACGCGAGCCACGCGTCCCGCTGCGCCTCGTCGATGTCGAACCTGGCGTGGAACCGCGGAATCGACAGCGAGCCGAACGTCTGCGTGTACAGGTTCGGTCCACCGAGCCAGCCGCAGAGAAACACGGTCAGCTTCTCGCGCGCGACTCGCAGATCCGGCGGGTGCATCGCCCTGACCCCTGCCGCGACCGGCAGCTGGTCCATGTAGCGATAGAACGCGTCGACGAGCCGCGCGATCCCATGTCGCTCGCCCGCAGCCTCGTAGGACGCGCTGCCGTCACCGAACACGACCGTGATCGCCTCCATCGGCATCCCAGCCCTTGGACAGGTTGACGGCGCCCATGACGAGGAAGCCCGCGAGCATCACGAACGTGAAGCCCATGAACGCGCTGGTCCACGACAGCTCGCCAGCGGCGGTGCCGAGAATGAAGCCGACAGCAGCGAGAGTCGGGAGAAAGACGAGCAGGAGTACAGCAGCCATATCCGCGCCAATTGCGATCGCCGTGCCGCCGGGAGCTGGCCCCGCAGCCGCGTGGAGAGGCCGCCCGCGCGCGTGCGTGTTATCGATTCGACGACATCGCGCTCGAATCGACAACGCGAGGTCGGGCGTGGACACCGAGCCGCACCGCGAGCCGGTGGAGATTGCCGCGCTGGAGGCCGAGCCGGCGGGCCGCTTCGGCCCAGTTGTCCTCGCACTCGGCAACGGTCGACGTGATCAGCGATCGCGTGAACGAGTCGACGGCCTCGCGGAGCGGCGCGCGGGATGCAGTACTCGGCGCCAGAGGCGTCGCCCGAGGTGGCGTGCCGGCGAGGTCCACATGCTCGACGTCGATCACGACGGTGTCGCCGCGTCGCCGCTCCGACGCGCGGAGCGCTGCACGCAGCAGCACGTGCTCGAGCTCGCGGACGTTGCCGGGCCAGGGGTGCTCGCGCAGCAGCTTGCGGACCGCGGCGGTCAGGCGGAGATGCGGGATGCCGAGCCGCTCCTGGGCGCGGTCGAGGAAGTGACCGCTGAGCACCGGAATGTCGTCGCGGCGATCGCGCAGCGGCGGCACGTCGAGCGGATAGACGCCGAGCCGATAGAACAGGTCGCTGCGAAAGCGACCGGCGCGAACCTCCGCTGCGAGGTCGCGGTTGGTCGCCGCGACGATGCGGACGTCGACGTGCAACGTCTTGTCGGAGCCGATGCGCTGCACCTCGCCCGATTGCAGCACGCGCAACAGCTTCGGCTGGATCGAGAGCGGCAGCTCGCCGATCTCGTCGAGAAACAGCGTGCCGCCGTCGGCGAGCTCGAACTTGCCGGCGCGGTGTTCGATCGCACCGGTGAACGAGCCGCGCACGTGTCCGAACAGCTCGCTCTCGGCGAGGGACTCGGGCAGCGCCGCGCAGTTGACGTGGACGAGCGGCCGGTCGCGGCGCGAGGACTTCGCGTGAATCGCGTGCGCGACCAGCTCCTTGCCGACGCCGGTCTCGCCGGAGATCAGCGTCGTCAGCTCGGACGCGCCGAGCATCGCGATCTCGTGACGCACGCGCACCATCGCCGCGCTCGTGCCGAGGATCTCGTCGCCGACGCGCTCGACGGAATCGCGCATGACCTGGCGCGTGACGAGCTGATGGCGCACCGCGACTTGCTCGATTGCCTCGGCGAGCAGCAGCGTGCGGAGCGCCGAGGCCGCGAGCGCTGCGAGCGTCGCGACCGTGTCGTCCTG
>JABFXX010000173.1 GCA_013368795.1 Kofleriaceae bacterium | reverse complement strand
ACGCGCTCGACGTACTCGTGCGTGCGCGTGTCGATCTTGATCATGTCGCCGACGCGGATGAACAGCGGCACCATCACCTCGGCGCCGGTCTCGACCGTCGCGGGCTTCTGGACGTTGCCGCTCGTGTCGCCGCGGACGCCGGGCTCCGACGCGGTGACCTCGAGGAACACGAACGTCGGGAGCGTGACGTCGACCGGGCGCTCGTTGAAGAACACGACCGTGCACGGCAGGTTGTCCTTCATGATGTCGTGGGCTTCGCCGACGAGGTCGGTCGAGATCGAGACCTGCTCGTAGTTCGTCTGATCCATGAACACGAGGTCTCCGCCCTCTTTGTAGAGGAACTGCATGTCGCGGGTCTCGACGTTCGCGGGCTCGAGCTTCTCACCCGACCGGATATTCCGCTCGACGACGGCGCCCGTCAGCAAGTTCTTGAACTTGGTCCGGGTGAACGCCGCGCCCTTGCCGGGCTTGACGAACTGGAACTCGATCACGGTGTACGGGTTCCCGTCCATCAACACCTTGAGGCCCTTGCGGATATCAGACGTATCGTACATTTCGGTGTCGTTTACCCTGCGGCCTCCCAGCCTGTCAAACGCCTTCCATCCGCGACCAGTCTTGCCGGTTGGCCCGCCGTGTGCGACATCCTCGCGGTGGACGCTGCGGCGCACTATCGCCAGCTCGTGCAGCTCGGCCGCGAGGAGTTCCTCGCTGCCGCCGCGCCGGCCGCGCTCGTCCGCTATCGGACCGAGTCCAGCGCTGACGTCATGAGTGGCGCGACGACGCTATCTCTCGACGACGATGTCGAGGCGACGATGCCATCCGGCCGCGACTGGGGGATCAGCCCGGCCGACGATGTCGACCTCGAGGTCTATCCGCTGACGAAGAAGCCGCAGGCGTCGTTCCCCGATCGGATCACGATCGGTCGGACCGGCAACAACGACGTGGTGATCGCCGACAGCTCGGTGTCGCGGCTTCACGCATATGTGAGGCGCGACGGCGGCGCGTGGGTCCTGGCCGACGCCGGGTCGAAGAACGGGAGCTGGCTGCGTGGCCAGCTCCTCGAGGCGCGCCGCGAGAAGCCGCTGGCATCGCGAGCGCTGCTCAAGCTCGGCGAGATCGAGTTGACCTTTTTTCTCGCGGACGATCTCTTCGCCGCGCTCGGAGGCACATGACCGACTGGGATCAACGAACGCTGTGCCCCGATGGCGCGTGCGTCGGCGTCATCGGCCCTGACGGCACGTGCAAGGTCTGCGGCCGCGTCGCGCCGAACTGGGGCGAGGAGCGCAAGCGGGGCCTCATCGAGGAGCCATCCGACGAAGAGGACGAGGAACTCGAAGACGACGAGGAATCCACGGACGAGGAGCAGGCCGAGGGCGAGGAATCGCCCGAGTGGGAAGACCGCAAGCTGTGCCCCGATGGCTCGTGCGTCGGCGTGATCGGCCCGAACGGCACGTGCAACGTCTGCGGGCGGAGCGCCGCATGACCCGCGCGACGGTCGTCGGTGCCGGTGGCCTTGGCGGCCCACTCGCGCTGGCGCTCGGCGCAGCCGGCGTCGAGCTCGTGATCGTCGATCACGACACCGTCGAGCTCTCGAACCTGCATCGCCAGATCCAGTTCACCGCGAGCGACATCGGCAAGTCGAAGGCGACCGTGCTCGCCAGCGCGGTCGTCGCGGCCGGTGGCAAGGCGCGCGGCTACCAGACCAAGTGGACCGCCGAGGACGCGGACGACATCTCCGGTGATTGCGATCTGATCGTCGACGGCTGCGACGATCCGGCGACGAAGTTCGCGGTCGCCGACTGGGCGGTCGCGACTGGCAAGCCGTACGTGATCGCGGCGGCGCTGCGCTACGGCGGCAACGTGCTCGTCGGCGCACCGGGCCACGCGTGTTATCGCTGCCTGTTCGAAGAGCCGGTCGATGCCGCGACGTGCGCGGCCGCCGGTGTGCTCGGCCCGGTCGTCGGTGTGATCGGCGGAGTCGCCGCGGCACTCGCGATCGGCCTCGCCCGCGGCGACAGCTCGCACGCGGGATCGATCTTCGTGTTCGATGATCTGCGTCGCTCGCGCGATCCGCGGATCGTTCGATTCGAGCCGCGCGCCGGCTGCCCGAGCTGCACACAGAGAAAGGCCTCGTGATGCCGACCATCCGCGTTCCCAGTGCTCTCCGTACGCTCACCGGTGGCGCCTCCGACGTCGAGGTCAGCGCCGCGACCGTTCGCGACGCGCTCGCCGAGCTCGAGAAGAAGCACCCCGGTGTCGCCGCAAAGGTCCTCGATAGCAGCGGCGCGGTGAAGCCGTTCATCCGCATCTACGTCGGTCCCGACGACATCGGTTCGCTGTCGGGCCTCGACACGAACGTCGCCGCGCGCGACGAGATCTCGATCATCCCGGCGATCGCGGGAGGCTGAAGATGCGCGACGAGCAAGTTCGCCGTTACTCGCGCCACATCATGCTCCCCGACATCGGCGGGCTCGGCCAGACCGCGATCATGGTGTCGAGCGCGAAGCTCGTCCTGCGCGAGAGCGAGCCGACGGCGGAGATCGTCGCGGGCTCGTACCTGGCGGCCGGCGGCATCGGCAAGCTCGTCGTCCCGCAGTCGTCCGACGACCAGCGCGCGGCGATCGCGTCGCGGGGACCCGACACGCAGGTCGTCGCCGAGGGCGATGGCCGCGAGGTCGCACTCGCACCGCGTCCGGCGTGGTGGCCGAGCACCGACGGCGACGCGGTCGCGCTCGCGTACTACCGCGGCTCGGTCGCGGCAGCCGCGTTCCTGAGCGATGTCGTCAGCCGCTCCTAGCGCGATCGAGATTCCCGGGCCGGTGCTGCAGGCGATCTATGCGCATGCACGGGCGACGTTCCCGGACGAGTGTTGCGGCTATCTCGTCGGCCCTCGCGACGCTGCCGTCGACGCGGCGATCGCGTGCCGCAACGCGCAGGACGACGGCGAGCATCCGACGGCGCCCGAGCGCGGCGCCGATACCGGCTTCGTGATCGCGGGCGCCGAGCTGTTCGCGTTCGCGCGCACGTTCGACACGCCGCGGCCGGCGCGCATCGTGTACCACTCTCACACCAACGGCCGCGCGTACTTCTCGACGGTAGACCGCGAGGTTGCAGCGTCGGCAGCCGGCCCTCACTACCCGGTCCAGCACCTCGTCGTCGGCGTCACGCCCGAGGGGATCACCGAGGCCGCGCAGTTCGCGTGGTCCGACTCCGAGGCCGGCTTCGTCGAGGTCGCGCGGTGGGTCGCGTGCTAGGCTCTGCGGCGATGTCCGACAAGCTCGACGCGCTGAGCGCCACGCTGACCGGCTACGGCAAGGTCGTCGTCGCGTTCTCCGGCGGCGTCGATTCCGCGTTTCTGCTCAAGGTCGCCGTCGATGCGCTCGGCGACCGCTGCTACGCCGTGACCGCGGTATCGCCGACGATCGCGCGCTCCGAGATCAAGGCCGCCGTCGAGCTCGCCCAGCAGCTCGGCCTCGGCGACCGTCACCACGTCGTCGACTCGCACGAGCTCGAGGTGCCCGGCTTCGCCGACAACCCGGCGAACCGCTGCGCGATGTGCAAGACCGAGCTGATGGATGTCGCCGGTCCGATCGCGGCGCGCCTTGGCGACGCACCGATTGTCCTCGGCACCAACGTCGACGATCTCGGCGACGTCCGCCCCGGCATCGCCGCCGCTCGCGACAAGGGCGCCCGCATGCCGATGGTCGATGTCGGCCTGTCGAAGCAGGAGATCCGCGATCTGTCGCGCGCGCTCGATCTGCCGA
The DNA here is from genome assembly GCA_013368795.1 of Kofleriaceae bacterium. Classification (GTDB taxonomy): domain Bacteria; phylum Myxococcota_A; class Polyangia; order Haliangiales; family Haliangiaceae; genus JABFXX01. The sequence continues at coordinate 8,493 of JABFXX010000173.1, read as the reverse complement.
CGTGGGACAAGCCGCAGCTCGCGTGCCTGTCGTCGCGCTTTCCGTACGGCACGAAGATCACGCCGCAGCGCCTGCGCCAGGTCGACGAGTTCGAGGACGGCCTGCGCGAGCTCGGCTTCCGCCAGCTGCGCGTGCGGTTTCACGAGTCCAATAACGTCCTGATCGCGCGGCTCGAGATCGATTCCGTCGATCTGCCTCGCATCGTCGCGCCGGGCGTCCGCGATCGCGTCGTCGCGCTCGGCAAGAAGCTCGGCTTCGCGTACATCTCGCTCGACCTCGCGGGCTTCCGCTCGGGCTCGAACAACGAAGTCCTGCCCGCCGAGACGCTCGTCCAGCTCAAGCGGACGCAGTCGTCGTGAAGCGCGCGGTCGTCGCCGCGCTCCTGCTCGCCGCGGCGCCGGCGCTCGCCGACGACACGTACGTCTCGAAGAAGGATCGCGAGCGCGCCGCCAAGTCGACGAGCCACGGCGCGCCGCCGGTGCCCGGCAAGAAGCCGGCGAAGCTCGTCAACCTCTACAACCAGCACACGCACGACTGGCTCGCCGTCGATCCGCTCGCGCCGCCGAGCCTGGGTGAGATCGATCTGTTCCTGCGCGATCACTTCACGAACGAGACGACGAAGATGGATCCGAAGTTGATCCCCGCTGTCGTCGAGGCGGCGAAGCAATTCAAGAGCGACTTCGTGAGCGTCGTCTCCGGGTTCCGCCACCCGAAGTACAACCTCATGCTGCGCAAGAAGGGCCACCAGGTCGCGCGCGACAGCCAGCACACGCACGGCAACGCGATCGACTTCCAGATTCCGACCTGCTCGACGAAGAAGCTCCACGCCTGGGCGAAGGCCCAGAAACTCGGCGGAGTCGGGCTTTATCTGAACAGCGCGTTCGTCCACATCGATACCGGTCCCATCCGGTATTGGTCGGGCGACTGAGCGCAACAGAAGATCGCGTGTTGCGCGTCCGCGAGCGACACGCGCACCTTGGCGCGATGGAGCCCCTCGACGGCGACTGATACACTCGACGCCATGTCGATGTGGGCATGGTCCGGCATCGGGGTTGGCGCGCTGCTCGTGCTCGTCGCGATCCACGACATCACGCAGAAGCGGCACGCGATCCTTCGCAACTTTCCGATCATCGGTCACTTCCGCTACTGGCTCGAGGCGGTCGGCCCCGAGCTGCGCCAGTACATCGTCACGAGCAACGACGAGGAGCGGCCGTTCTCGCGCGATCAGCGGCGCTGGGTCTACGCGTCGTCGAAGAACGAGAACAACTACTTCGGCTTTGGCACCGACAACGATCCGGAACGCCCGGGCTACATCCTCGTCCGTCACAGCGCGTTCCCGCTGCACCAGCCGCACGCCGGCGAGCCCGGCCACGACCCGAGCTATCCGCTCCCTGCCCTGCGCATCCTCGGCGGCTTCCGCGGTCGCAAGCACGCGTTCCGGCCGCGCTCGGTCATCAACACGTCGGCGATGAGCTACGGCTCGTTGTCGCCCGCCGCCGTCGAGGCGATCAACCGCGGCGTCGCGATCGCGGGTGCGCTGCAGAACACCGGCGAAGGCGGCATCTCCGACTATCACCGCAAGGGCGGCGAGATCATCTGGCAGATCGGCACGGGCTACTTCGGCTGCCGCGACGATGCCGGCAGGTTCTCGATGGAGCGCGCGCTCGAGTCGATCGCGTCGGCGAAGGTGAAGGCGATCGAGATCAAGCTCTCGCAGGGCGCGAAGCCGGGCCTCGGCGGCGTGCTACCCGCCGCGAAGATCACGCCGGAGATCGCGCGCATTCGCGGCATCCCGATGGGTCGCGACTGCATCTCGCCGGCGAGCCACTCCGCGTTCTCCGACGTGTCGAGCATGCTCGACTTCATCGAGAAGCTCGCCGATGCGACCGGCCTCCCCGTCGGCATCAAGTCCGCCGTCGGCGACATCGGCTTCTGGCGCGACCTCGCCGCGCAGATGGACAAGACCAAGCGCGGCCCCGACTTCATCACGATCGACGGCGGCGAAGGCGGCACCGGTGCGGCGCCGCTCGTCTTCACCGATCACGTCGCGCTGCCGTGGAAGCTCGGCTTCACCGAGGTCTACAAGACCTTCGCCGAGCAAGGCGTCCAGCATCAGACCGTGTTCATCGGCTCGGGCAAGCTCGGCTTCCCCGAGGCCTCGCTGCTCGCGCTCGCGCTCGGTTGCGACATGGTCAACGTCGCGCGCGAGGCGATGCTCTCGATCGGTTGCATCCAGGCGCAGCGCTGCCACACCGGCCACTGCCCGACCGGTGTCGCGACGCAGACCAAGTGGCTCGTGCGCGGCCTCGACCCGACGCTCAAGAGCGCGCGCCTGGCGAATTATCTGATGACCCTGCGCAAGGAGCTCGGCGGGCTCGCCGCTGCGTGTGGCAAGCCTCATCCCGCGCTCGTGCCGCTCGACCAGCTCGACATCGTCACGAGCAGCATCGAGACGCGCTCGGCACGCCTCGTTTACGGCTATCAGCCGGGCTGGGGCCTCCCGCCCGCCGACGAGGCCACCGATGCGAAGTCAGCCGTACACGCTGCCTGATCCGGACGACCTGATGTAAGGTCCGCGCGATATGGCCGATGTCCTGGTCTGGCTCGACATGGAGATGACGGGCCTCGATCCCGAGCGCGAGCGCATCATCGAGGTTGCGACGATCATCACCGACGGCCAGCTCGTCGAGATCGCGACCGGTCCCGAGCTCGTTATCCACCAGCCCGACGAGATCCTCGCGGCGATGGACGACTGGAACAAGTCGCATCACGGCGGCTCGGGTCTCGTCGATCGCGTGAAGACCTCGACCATCAGCGATGCCGATGCCGAGGCGCAGACGATCGCGTTCATCAATCAGCACGTTCCTGCGAAGGATCGCCCGGTCCTCGCCGGCAACTCGATCCATCAGGATCGCCGGTTCATCCGCCGCTACATGCCCGCGCTCGAGAAGCGCCTGCACTACCGGATGGTCGACGTCTCGACGATCAAGGAGCTCGCGCGCCGCTGGTTCCCGCAGGTCATCGCGAAGCAGCCGGCAAAGAAGGAAACGCACCGCGCGCTCGACGACATCCGCGAGTCGATCGACGAGCTGCGCTTCTACAAGCAGTACCTGTTCGCGCCGACGCTGCCGGGCACGCCTCCCACCGGGACGCCGCCGACCGGCACGCCGCCTCCCGCCGCGACCTAGCCTGGCCGGACCGCGGCCGGACAAGCCGGCTAGTCCGGTAGCCGGCCCGCGTAACACGGCGTTCGGACGAGCCTGGACGAGGGTCGGACAAGGCATGTCCGTTGCTCGGGTGGCCGGCATGCGTACGACCGCGACTGCTCTGGTTGCCGCTTCCGTCCTGTCCGCCGGTGTCCTCCTGCCCGGCTGCGCCGACTCGTTCGACGACAGCGATCCGGAGGACAGCGTGTTCGTCGACGACAGCAAGGCGGACGACTACTTCTCGACGTCCGCGGTCGAGTACGTCGTCGAGGGCAAGTCGACCGTGAAGCTCGACGCGTCGATGGCGGACAAGCCGGCCGCCGAGCGGCTCGAAGCGGCGAAGAAGCTCGTGGGCCTCAAGCAGATCAGCATCGCGTGGTTCCTCACGCAGTACTTCGTGTCGAAAGAAGGCGACGCGGGCAACGCGTCGTTCGGCGGGTTCTCGGGCATCGCGAAAGCCGGTGCGTTCCAGGACCAGGGCATCACCGAGCGCGCCGACAAGCTGACGTACGACTTCACGTTCCGGCAGCTCGCGGCGGCCGGCAAGAGCCTGACCTCGCAGCTCCCGATCCGCACGGTCGCGGGCAAGCCGACGTTCGACCTCGAGATCGGTACACCGTCGAACGCCGAGATGGAGCAGCTCGAGACGAACCGCGAGTGGTACCGCAACGCGCCGTGGAGCGAGTGGAACCCGGCGAACGTCGCCGCCGACAAGAAGGAGAAGATCGCGTTTGCGATCACGCGCGAGAAGGCGTCGACCGACGGCTTCTTCGATCTCGAGCGCCTGACCGCCGACGGCAAGCTCGACATCGACGTCTACTTCGGCTGGGACTACCACTCCGAGTACCACCTCAAGCACAGCAAGTCGTTCTTCAGCTGGCTCAAGGACCAGGGCTTCAAGGCGCCGGCGTCGAGCTGGGACGCGATGACGAAGGACACCGGCGCGTTCACGCGCACCGTGAAGGCCGATGGCCGCACGATCAATGTCGAGGTTCGCTTCTACTTCGGCAAGCCGGGCACGGCGACCGACCCCGACACCGACGCGGGCGGCAAGGTGCTCGAGGACCTCGCGCGCAAGTCGCTCGAGACGCGTGACGTGATCGTCTACTCGGGCCACTCGGGACCGTTCTACGGGTTCGCGCTCGCGAACTGGCGCAAGACCGAGGAAGGCGACCTCGACGACGCCGACATGCGCGTCATCAACATGCCGTCCGACAAGCTCCAGCTGATCGTCGCCGAAGGTTGCGAGACATATCAGATCGGCGAGGCGTTCAAGGAGAACCCGAACAAGGCCGGCAAGAACGTCGACGTCATCACGACGATGTCGTTCTCGAACGCGTCGTCGCCGGCGACCGTCCAGAACTTCCTCACGCACCTCCTGGCGCGCGATAGCACCGGTCGCCTCCGCCCGCAGCCCGTGTCGAAGCTCCTCACGCAGCTCGACAACGAGTCGTGGGGGTTCGCGCCGATGTACGGCCTCCACGGAATCGACGACAATCCCAAGGTCGTGCCGTTCGCGCAGATCGCGAACTTCGGTAAGTCGTGCCGAGTGAATGCGGATTGTGGCGGTCCTGGCAACCTGTGCGTGTCGACCGGTACGGGCGGGAAGACGTGTACGGCCGCGTGCGCGGCTGACCCGGGCTGCGGCCCCGGTTACACGTGCAAGGCCGTCGCGAGTAGCGCGAGCAGCACGATCTACGGTCGTGCGTGCGCCAAGACGAACTGAGCGGTCGGACGACAGACCGTCGCTGCCAGCAGATCGATGCTGCGCGCGCGAATTGCGAGACCGGCGCACTGACGTCGGCTCCCGTCTTGCTACGATGAATCTCGGAAGCCCGAGGTCGCGATGAAAGACACTCTCGTGATGATCATGGCGGGCGGCAAAGGCTCCCGCCTCGGTCCCCTGACGGTCCACCGGTCGAAGCCTGGTGTGCCGTTCGCCGGTCGCTATCGAATCATCGACTTCGTCCTGTCGAACTTCGTCAACTCCGGCTACCGGCGCATCTACGTGCTCACGCAGTACATGTCGTCGAGCCTCATCAAGCACCTGTCGCGCAACTGGCGGCTGTCGGGCTTCGGTGAATACATCGAGGTCGTGCCGGCCCAGATGCGGCTCGGCGAGTTCTGGTATCGCGGCACCGCCGATGCCGTGTTCCAGAACCTCAACCTCGTGCGCGATGCGCGCGCCGATCACATCGCGGTGTTCGGCGGCGACCACATCTACAAGATGGCGGTCGATCAGATGGAGATGCAGCACCGCGATCGCGCCGCCGATCTGACGGTCGCCGCGTTCCCGGTGCCGGTGAAGGAAGCGAGCGCGTTCGGCATCATCGATGTCGACGAGCGCGGTCGCATCATCGGCTTCATCGAGAAGCCGAAGAACCCTCCCGAGATGCCCGGCCGCCCCGGCTGGTCGCTCGTGTCGATGGGCAACTACCTGTTCCGGCGGGAAGTGCTCGAGCGCGTGTTCGCCGACGACAACAAGGGGCCCCGTCACGACTTCGGCAAGGACGTCATCCCTCGCCTCGTTGCCGACGGCGCACGGGTGTTCGCGTACGACTTCGCGCAGAACAAGATCCCCGGCGAGCCCGAGGGCGCCGCGCCGTACTGGCGCGACGTCGGTACGATCGAGTCGTACTTCACGTCGAACATGGAGCTGCGTGCACGCGTGCCCGCGCTCGACCTCTACAACCGGCAGTGGCGCATCCGCAGCGCGCAGCGTGACTATCCGCCCGCGCGCTTTGTCCGCGCAAACGAGGGCCAGCCGTCGTGCGAGATCGACGACAGCCTGATCTGCGAGGGCTCGATCGTATCGTCGGCGACGATCTGCGAGTCGGTGCTCGGCTACGACTGCTTCGTCCACGCCGGCGCCAAGGTCCGCGACTCGGTGGTCCTGTCGGGTTGCGATATCGGCGCGAACGCGCGCCTGCACAAGGTCCTCCTCGACAAGAACTGCAAGATCGAGCCGGGCACGGTCATCGGCGAGGATCCGATCGAGGACGCGAAGCGGTTCCCGTTCGTCACCGAGTCCGGCATCGTCGTCGTCCCCAAGGGCACGATCGTGCCGGCGAAGGGACCGGTCGTCCTCGCAAACGACGTCGCCGCCCTGCTCCACAACGACCCCGAGCTCGCCCACGCGCTTCGCCCCGGCACGTTCGTCGTCTCCATGCAGAGCCGCCACAGCTACGACTCCGCAGGCCCGCGGTTCAAGAAGTTCGCCGGCGACACCCTCGATCGCTAGCGCCGCGCCGAGCGCACGCGCTCACCGTCGACCGCGATCCCGCACCGCAAAGAAGTTCGCCGACGACCGCGATCCCGCACCGCAGAGAAGTTCGCCGACGACCGCGATCCCGCACCGCAAAGTAGTTCGCCGACGACCGCGATCCCGCACCGCAAAGAAGTTCGCCGACGACCGCGGCACCCGCAAACGCCGTCCGTATAGTCTGCACGCCGATGCGAGTTGTTCATGTCGCCAGCGAGGTCGCGCCGTTCGCGCAGTCGGGCGGTCTCGCCGATGTCCTCGGAGGCCTCCCGCCCGCGCTCGCCGACACGCACGGCCTCGACGTCGGTGTGATCGCCCCGCTCTATCGCGGCGTCGAGGCGCGCCTCACCGCTCGCGGCATTGCGCTCGATGCCGGCCTCCCGATCTCCGTCGTCGTCGGTCCGCACACGTTCGAGTGCGCACTCCGCATCGCGCGCATCGGCCGCGTGCTCCACGGCTTCATCGACTGCGCCCAGCTCTACGACCGCGCCGGCGGCCTCTACGGCCCGACGGGCAACAGCGACTTCTCCGACAACCATCTCCGCTTCGGCGTCCTCGGCAAGGTCGCGCTCGAGCATGGCGCGCGCGTTGTCGGTGGCCCGATCGACGTCCTCCACGTCCACGACTGGCAGGGCTCACCCGCGGCGATCTACGCACGCATGACCTCGGCGCCCTGCGCGGTCGTCACGACGATCCACAACCTCGCCTATCGCGGCATCTTCCCGAAGCAGGCGATGACCGACCTCGGCTTTCCGTGGTCGCTCTTCAACCTGCACCAGCTCGAGTTCTACGATCAGCTCTCGCTGCTCAAGGGCGGCATGGCAGTCGCCGACGTCGTCACGACGGTCAGCCCGACGTACGCGCACGAGATCCTCACGCCGGGCTTCGGCGAGGCGCTCGACGGTTTCCTGCAGTGGGATGTCCGCCGCCTCGTCGGCATCGTCAACGGCATCGATGCCGTGTCCTGGGATCCCGCCACCGATCCCGCCCTCCCCGCGCCATTCTCCGTCGCCGCCCCCGCGGGCAAGGCGCGCTGCCGTGCCGCGCTCGCCGACGAGATGGGCCTGTCGCTCGCCGACAACCAGCCGCTGATCGGCGTCGTCGCGCGCATGACCGGCCAGAAGGGCCTCGACCTCGTCGCCGACATCGCGCCCGAGCTCCATCGCATCGGCGCAAAGCTCGTCGTACTCGGCTCCGGTGAGCCCGATCTCGAATCGCGCTTCCGCTGGCTCGGCGAGGTCTATCGCGATCACATCGCCGTCCGCATCGGCTTCGATCTCGCGCTCTCGCGTCGCGTCTACGCGGGCAGCGATCTGTTCGTGATGCCGTCGCGGTTCGAGCCGTGCGGTCTCGGTCAGCTCTATGCGATGCGCTACGGCGCGATCCCGGTCGTCCACGCGGTCGGCGGTCTGCGCGACACCGTGCTCGATCCGGGCGACGAAGAGCTCGCGCAAGGTCACGGCACCGGCATCCGGTTCGACAGCGCGACGCCGAACGGGCTCGCGTCCGCGCTCGAGCGAGCGGTGAAGCTCTTCCGCGATCCGCGGGTCCTTCCTATCGTGCGGCGCGCGGCGATGTCGCGTGATTCGTCGTGGACCGCGTCGGCCGCGCAGTACGTGCAGCTCTATCGCTCGTTGCATCCCGCGCCTTGAGTCCGCCGCCGCGTACTGCTCGGCGACGGGACGCGGTCTGTCGCTCGATTGCTCGTTGCGTCCTGCTCCGTGACGCCAGTCAGTCCGTCGCCTCGTCCCGCTCCGTAACGCGAGTCGGCGGGTCCGTCGATTTGCCGTGTGCTCGATGACGCCTGCCTCGTGCGTTCCATGCTCGCTGCGTCCTCATCCGTGACGCGGTCGACGCATCGCTCGTTCGCTCGCTCGTCCTGCTCAGTGACACGAGTCGCCCCGTCGCTGGTTCGCTCGAGCCCCCTCCGCATCGGCAGCCTCGTGCGTTCCATGCTCGCTGCGTCCTCATCCGTGACGCGGTCGACGCATCGCTCGTTCGCTCGCTCGTCCTGCTCAGTGACAC
>JABFXX010000132.1 GCA_013368795.1 Kofleriaceae bacterium | reverse complement strand
AGATCGCGACCTGCGGCGACGGCGTCGTCCACGCCAGCGTCGAGGCTTGCGATGACGGCAACAACGTCGACACCGACGCCTGCCTCTCGACGTGCGTGAGCTCGACCTGCGGCGACGGTGTGGTCCAGGCCGGCGTCGAGGACTGCGACGATGGCAACCAGGACGATACAGACGCGTGCCTCTCGAACTGCGAAATCGCGCGCTGCGGCGACGGCAAGGTCCACGCCGGCGTCGAGACCTGCGACGACGCCAACTTCAACGAGGCGGACGCCTGCCTGCCGACCTGCGTCGCGGCGACCTGCGGCGACGGCAAGCTCCAGACCGGTGTCGAGTCCTGCGATGACGGCAACAACATCGACGGTGACGGCTGCCAGGGTGATTGCACCCTGCCGCCGGCAGCGTGCGGTGACGGTCACCTCGACGAAGGCGAGACCTGCGACGATGGCAATAGCGTCAACGGTGACGGCTGCGACAGCACGTGCGCGCTCGAGAGTGACGGTGGCTGTTGCCAGGCGTCGTCGAGCGGCGGCCTCGGTGCGCTGCTCCTCAGCCTCGGCGTGATGATCGTCCTTGCCCGACGCCGCCGCGCTGCCTGAGCAAGTTGCGGGCGTGCCTGCGCCGTCGCTCGCCCGTACATTGTGGCGATGGCGGATGCCGAGTGCGTCTCGTTCCTGCAGTGGGCGCTACCGCACCTGCAGCTGAGATGGCTCGGCTTTCGTCGCGTCCGCCGTCAGGTGTGTCGCCGGATCGAGCGGCGCCGGGGCGCGCTCGGTCTCGCAGACCTCGCGGCATACCGTGCCTATCTCGGAGAGCATCCGGAGGAGTGGCGGGAGCTCGATCGGCTGTGCCGGGTCACGATCTCGCGCTTCGCCCGCGATCGCGCCATCTGGACCGTGCTCGTCGACGACGTGCTACCGCGACTCGCGCAGGTCGCGACCGAGGAGGGCAGGGAGACCCTCCGCGTGTGGAGCGCGGGATGCGGTGCCGGCGAGGAGCCATATACGCTCGCGATCGCGTGGAGGCTCGACTTCGCGGCGAGGTGGCCGGGGCTCGCTCTCGACGTGCTCGCGACCGATGTCGACGACAACCAGCTCGGCCGCGCAGCCGCCGCGCGGTTTCCGACCGGCACGCTTCGCGAGCTCCCCGATGGGTGGCGCCACGACGCATTCGATCCGTGCGACGACGAGCAGTGCCTGCGCGAGCCGTTCCGTTCGGCCGTGCGCTTCGTCCATCACGACGTGAGATCCGCGCCGCCGGAGGGCGTGTTCGATCTCGTGCTGTGCCGGAACCTCGCGTTCACGTATCTCGACGAACCGCTGCAGCGGGCCGTCGCCGCGACGTTTCGCAGCGCGATGCGCGCCGGAAGCGCGCTCGTCGTCGGCGTCCACGAGCAGCTTCCCGAGGGCTGCATCGGGTTCTCGCCCGCTGCGCGCTCGGTGTACGTGGCGGACTGAGCTCGTACTTTTGCTGGCCAGAGTCAGGAGAACGGACGCCGCGTGTGGCCGCCGACCGGGTTACAACCGGGGCCATGAAGTTCGCCCCCAAGGTCCCCGGCCTGTTGCTCGCCTTCGCCGTCGCATGCGGCGGGGGCCAGGGCTCCACGGTCCCCGCGACGCCGAGCGCTCCGGCTGAACCGACGCCTGCGGTCGCGACGCAGCCCGCGCCGATCGATCCGTATCTCGCGGCGCGCGCCGAGTACGCGAACCCCGGCGGCATGTGGATGCCGCAGCAGATGACGCTGCCGGGGCACGCGGCGGCGTTCCAGAAGCTCGGCGTCAAGATCGATCCGAAGAACCTCGCAGATCCGCTGTCGGCACCGCTCGGCGCGATCGTGCGACTCAACGGGTGCTCGGCGTCGTTCGTATCGCCCGATGGTCTCGTCGTGACGAACCACCACTGCGTGCAGAGCGCGCTGCAGGTGAACTCGACGCCCGACAACAACCTCGTCGAGAAGGGCTTCCTCGCCAAGACGCGCGCGGACGAGCGCTCCGCCGGTCCCGCCGAGCGCGTGTACGTCGAGCAGGCATTCACCGACGTCACCGACGCGGTGCGCGGCGGGCTCGACAAGATCGCCGATCCGGTCGCGCGCAAGGAGGAGTCGGAGAAGCGCATCAAGCAGCAGGTCGCCGCGTGCGAGAAGGGGCGCCCGGAGGTTCGCTGCAACGTCGCGACGTATTTCCGCAGCGGCATGTACGTCCTGATCGAGGAGCTCGAGATCCGCGACGTGCGCCTCGTCTACGTGCCGGCGCGCTCGGTCGGCAACTACGGCGGCGAGATCGATAACTGGCAGTGGCCGCGCCACACCGGTGACTTCTCGTTCTATCGCGCGTACGTCGGCAAGGATGGCAAGCCCGCCGACTACTCCGCCGACAACGTTCCGTACAAGCCCAAGCACCACCTCCAGGTGTCCGACAAGGGCGTGAGCCCGAGCGACTTCGTGATGATCACCGGCTTCCCCGGCCGGACGACGCGCACCAAGACCGCGCTCGAGGTGAAGCACGATGTCGAGTGGTACTACCCGTACTACCTCGAGCTCGCGCAGCAGAAGTACGCGATCGCCGAGGCCAACCTGAAGGCGCCGGGCGAGACCGCGATCAAGGCGGGCGTGCTCAAGCAGCGCATCCAGAACGGGCTCGAGAAGACCGGCGGCGTGCTGAAGGGTCTGACGTCGGGCGACCTGCTCCAGCGCAAGGCCGCGCTCGACGACAAGGTGAAGGCATGGGCCGCCGCGCCCGGCCGCGAACAGTACAAGGCCGCGCTCGCCAAGCTCGAGCAGATTATCACCGAGGAGCAGCGCACCGCGCGCGCCGACTACGATCGCTCGAACGCGTTCAGCAGCTCGCAGCTGCTCGCCTCCGCGCTCGGCATCCAGCGCTGGTCGGACGAGCGCACGAAGCCCGACGCCGAGCGCAAGGCCGGCTACCAGGATCGCGACATGCGCCCCGCGATCGCGTCGCACAAGCAGCTCACCAAGCAGTACGACGCGACGCTCGATCGCGCGCTGCTGCGCCTCGCGCTCGTCCGCGCGATCGCGCTTCCGGCCGCCGAGCGCCCGTGGCTGCCGCTCCTCCTCGGCGTCAAGCCGACTCAGAAGCTCGACGAGGCGCTCGTCGACAAGACGCTCGACAGCTGGTACCGCACGACGAAGCTCGCCGACGAGAAGGTCCGCCTCGACCTGCTCGAGAAGGGCAGCGAGGCGCGCCTCCGCGCGTCGACCGATCCGTTCATTCGCGCCGCGCGCCGCGTGTGGAAGATCTATCTCGCCGAGGAGAAGCGCGCCGACGCGCGGACCGGTGAGTTGATGCTCGTGGCGCCCGCCTACGCCGACGCGATGCGCGAGGTGCTCGGCGGCCTGCTCGCGCCCGACGCGAACTCCACGCTGCGCATCACGTACGGCACGGTGAAGGCATTCAAGCCGACGGACTCGCCGTTCACGACGGGCGCGCAGATCCTGAAGAAGAACACCGGCAAGGAGCCGTTCGACGCGCCACAGCCGCTGCTCGCCGCGATCGAGAAGAAGGAGCTCGGTCCGTACGCGAGCTCCGACGGCCAGCTGCCGGTCAACTTCCTCAGCGACCTCGACACGACCGGCGGCAACAGCGGCTCGGCCGTCCTCAACGACAAGGGCGAGCTCGTCGGCCTCAACTTCGACAGCACGATCGAGGGCGTCGCGTCCGACGTCGTCTTCGACGGCAGCATCGTCCGCAAGATCCACGTCGACGCGCGCTACATGCTGTGGGTGATGGACAAGATCGACGGCGCCGATCACCTCATCGAAGAGATGGGCCTGCGCCCGCGACTCTAGGACGCGCCGTTGCTGCGGTGCGAGTTGGTCGGATGCTCGCGTTCGAGGTCTGACTCGACGAGCGCCGCGATCGACAGCTCGCCGTCCTCGAAGCCATCGAACGAGACCACGCGCGACGGATCGATCTGCGAGAGCCGATACAGCTGGCTGTACGCCTCGAAGATCTCGGGACGGCAGCGCAGCTCCTGGTAGGCGCGCCCGATCGCCTTCAGGTTCTCGGTCTTCGCGCGCGCCTCGAGCTCGGCGACCTGCTGCTCGGTGCGGGCGAGCAGGAGAGCGGCGTCGGTGCGGCCGCGCTCCTCGCATTCGGCCTTCGCGACCTCGAGCTTTGCGGCGACCGCCTCGAACATCTGCCGCGCGACTTCGGGCCGGAACTCGACATTGCAGATCCGGACGTCGCCGACCTCGATGCCGTAGGCAGCCATCGCCTCACCGACCGAGGCGGCGAGAGCGGTCGACAGCTCGGGCGCGCTGCTCAAGAACTGTGCGCGGTCCTTGCCGGCGAGCGTGGCTGCCGCCTCGTGGACGGTCGTGCTCTCGAGCGTCTGCTCCCAGTCATCGACCGAGAACAGCGCCAGCTCGGCATCCTTGACGCGGAACGTGACGCGGAGATCGACCTGGAAGATCGTGCCCTGTGCGTCGTTGGATTCGACGGCGCGGAACACGCGCTCGTCCCATTGCCGGTTGACCGTGATCCACCGGTCGTACGGGCTGAGCCTCGTGGCACCGACGAGGCCCGGGGCGGCGACGCGGCGCTCGAGCTTGCCGAATCGGAGCAGGAGGACCTCGTGTCCCTCCTGCACGCTGACGAGGAAGCGTTTGACGAACAGGACGAGCGCGACCGTGGCCGCGGGGACCGCGAGCGCGCCGATGAAGAAGCTGGTGTCGAACTGCATGGGTTAGCTCCGGGGGAAGGTGGTGGTGGGCTGATGGTTGAGATAGACCCGCTGCGATCCGCCGAGCACCTCGTCGCGGCGACGCGCGACGTAGTCACCGAGGACGCCCTGTGACGCGAGCGTGATCAGCTCGGCGCCGACGGTGAGGATCTCGGCCTCGCTGGCGAGCGCGCGTGCATTCGCGATCTCGACGGCCTGGTGAGCCGCGAGGACGCGTTGCTGCACGATCAGCTCGGTGCGCGAGACCAGCGCGTTGGCCTCGGTATCTGCGCTGATCACCGCGTTGAGCGCATCGACAAGCTCGTCCGGCGGATCGATCTGCAGCAGGTCGACCGAGGTCACGACGATGCCGAATTCGGCGAGCGCGACGTCCTTGAGGGCCTCGCGCGTGCGCTGCTGCAGCTCGCTCATCCGCAGCCGCAGCGCGGTATAGGCAGAGAGCTCGCCGGGCCTCATCTCGAACCGGGCGATCTGCTCGTGCATGGTGAGGCGGAACAGGCCGGCGAGCTGTTCGAGCGCGTCCTTCGAGCTCGCGAGGAACACGTCGACGCGTTCGCGCGCGACCCGGAAGCGCAGACGCGCGTTGACGCGGATCCGCGTGCCGTCGGGGCCGAGCGCCTCGACGGAGACGGGCTTGGCGGGCGTGCCGCCGAGCGAGAGGCTGCGCTCCGCGAGCGACACCTGGATCACGCGCGCCCATGGGCGGCATGCGTGCAGGCCGGGGTCGAAGACCTTCACCCTGCTGGCACCATCACGCACGAAGCGGCCGAATACGGCCAGGACGGCAACGTTGCCGTTGTCGACGAGGAAGCCCGCGCGAAACAGCGCGTACACCGCCACCACCGTGGTGCCGGCGAGAAGTCCAAAGACGAGAGAGATCATGGTCACTCCGTTCACAGAGGCTTGAGATGGAAGAGGGGCGAGTCCGACGGCGTACGCTGCGGAAGCTCCTCGGTTGGAACGTGGCGCGAGTACGCGACGACCAGGCCGCGATTGACCTGGACGACGTCCTCGTTGAAGTGCGCGTGGGCATGCTCGACGTCGGGGAGCTCGCGGACCTTCTCCGGGCTATCGACGATCCAGCCGTTCGGCACGCGCTTGCCGGCCGGAATCTCGACGCCGACGACGACCGCGCCGAGGCCGATGAAGCAGCCCTCGCCGACGACCGAGTCATGGACGATCGCCTTGAACCCGATGAAGGATCGCGAGCCGATCATCGATGGGCCGTGGACGAGTGCCTGGTGGGCGAGCGACACGTCGCTGCCGATCCAGACCGCCCAGCGCCGTCCGTCGACCATCACCCACTTGTCCTTGAGCGCGTGGATCACGACGCCGTCCTGGACGTTCGAGCGATCGCCGACATAGAACGGCGCACCTTCGTCGGCGCGCACCGACGTATCCGCTGCGATGTTGACCTCGCGTCCGAGCTCGACCCAGCCGATCACCGAGGCGGTCGGATGCACGTAGGCCGTCGGGTGGATCTTGGGCCGGGTGCGCACGTGCCGCGACCACTTCGCCTGCTCGTCGATGCTCGGCGTGTGGTCCTGGGCGCGCTCGCCCGCCTGAGAGATCACCGCGCGGATCGTCGGGCTCGGCCGCAACACCGGCGCGTCCTTGACGGGGCGATGCGCGAGCTTGTGCGCGATGTACACGAGCGCGCAGCCGAGCGCGAGACCGCTGATCAGATAGCCGAGCAGCGTGCCGATCGCGGCCGCGAGGAACGCCAGCGCGTGCAGCTTGTTCTCGCGCAGCGCGCTGAAGAAGTAGCTCAGCTTCATGAGCCGCGTCGCGATCACGACGAGCAGGCCGGCGAGCGCGGCGACCGGGATGACGCCGAGCAAGCCGCCGAAGAAGTACGCGACGATGCCCAGAAACACCGCGTGGCACATCGCGGCGAGGCGCGTTCGCGCGCCCGATTGCTGGTTCACCGACGAGCGTACGACCACGCCCGCCAGCGGCATGCCGCCGACGAGCGCACTCGCGATGCTGCCGACGCCCTGGCCGAACAGCTCGGTGTTCGCCGAGTATCCCGACTTGCCGTTCGCCATCGCGTCGACGGCCTTGGCCGAGATCAGCGACTCCACCGACGAGAGCACTGCCAGCGGTAGTGCCACCGCGATCAGCGCGAACCAGCTCGTGCCATCGGCGATCGACGGCAACGCGAGCGCCAGATCGCTCAGATCGACCTCGCCCACGCGCGCGACGTTCCAGTCGAGCTCGTAGGCGATGAGCGTCGCGAGGACGATGCCGAGCAATGCGCTCGGAAAGCTCTTCAGGTGCGCGAGTCCAACGGTGATCCATGCCACCAGGAGCCCGCACACCACGGAGAACCACTCGACCTCACGGAGCCACTCCATCGCCCAGAAGTTCGACAGCATGTGCCAGAGCGCGAGGTCGGAGCCGAGCAGGATTGGAATCTGCTGGTCGAGCAGCTTCAGACCGACGCCGGTCGTGAAGCCCGCGAGGACCAGCTTGGGCATCAGGTTCGAGTACTTCCCCAGGCCGCTGACGCCGAGCGCGATGCCGACGATGCCGCAGACCAGCGCCGCGGCAGCGGCACCGCCGAGCCCGAACTTGGCGACGACGCCGAACACCATCACGTTGAGCGCGGCTGCGGGGCCGCTCACCTGAAAGTTGGAGCCGCCGAACGCGGCCGCGAACAAGCCGCCGACCGCGCCCGCGAGGAGACCCGCGCTCGGCGGAAGCCCAGCGGAGATCGCGAGCGCGACGTTGAGTGGGATCGCGACGGTCGCGACCGTGAGGCCGGCGAGTACGTCGTGGTAGGAGAGCCCCTGCGCTGCGATCTCGGACCACCGCTCGCGGAGGGTTGTCCGGATGTCGGAGACACCGGACCATTTCGATGCGCCCGCCGTGCGGACGCGATTGGTTCTCAAGCTCGCGAATCTGGAGCGCGCGCGCGCAGATTCCCGAGCAGCCGTCTGTAGCATTCAGACACCTCGGTTTCGAAAAGTGCGCGGGTCGGATCGAACCGCGCACGAACGACGGTTTGGATATGGGCCGGGCGGAGCGCCCTCGATCAGCCGCCGTCCGCGCACGCACAGGTGCACGAACGAGGCTGAACGAGCGGCGCGCCGGTGCGGCCTATATCAACCGACGTTCCGAGAACCGAGACGGGTGTGGAACGTAACCAGTGACATACCGCGCGGGAGCCGCGGCCCGCGTCGCCCGAAAGCTGGACGTCGCTGCCTTGCGAGCTCCGGCGGGTGGTGCAGGGGGCCGCGTGCGCGCCGCAACCGGTGCGTGCGCCGTGGCCCTGTGCTCTTCGCGATGCTCTTCTTCCGGCGGCGGGTTGCCGACGTTGATCAGCTGTGCGCGCTGGAGCGCACCGTAGAAACACGGCGGGAACAGCGCCACGAGGAAGACGGCGAGCAGAACTCGCAACCAGACATGGCGGCCGGGCATCGGTCGGCCTACCCAACCAACGCCGACGCGCGGACATTCCTGTCCGCGTCGTTTTCTGCTGCGGGTGTCGCAAACATCCGACACGTGGACGTGGAGCTTTCGGTGTCGGCGCCGCGTTGTCAAGGTGCCCGGTCAGGCTACGCACATTCACCTCGCGATCTGCGCGTATGCCGCAACCGATCGCACTGAACATGCATTGCGTCCGAGATGCGGACGAGATCAGTTTGACGTCAGGCGCGCGATCGCACTCGCGCCGACGAGGAGAAACGATCCACTCGCGTCGGGGAGGATCCATTCGTACGACCGGTCGAGGTCGCGCGTACCGACATCGACGAGGCTCGCATCCCGCTCGGCGAGCGCGGTCGCCGTGAGCGTGTAGATGTGGCCGCGCTGGTCGACGACCGGCGCCGGCCCGGCGATGCGGTAGGCGGGCTGCGCGGATCCCGCGGCGTCGTAGCAGTACATCCACCACGAGGTGTTGCTGCTCGTGTCCTGACGGACGTGCGTGCACGACGCGAGGCCGTTCACCGTCAGGTGCTTGACCTGGTTCGAGTAGATGTTCATCGGGACGCGCAGTTCCTTGTTCCAGATCTCGCTCCCCGTCGAGTCGAGCAGCACCTGGCGCGCGACCCAGCCCATCGACGATGTCAGGCCGGCGTGCGCGACGATCGTCGCATCACCGTCGCCGATCGCCACCTGAACGGAGCCCACGACGGTGCTCGCCGAGTAGACCCACGCGTCCTGACCGGTCGCGGTCAGCGCCTTCACGAAGACCGCGCCGGTGAACGCGAGCCGCACGCCGCCATCGGATGCCACGGCCCAGCTGCCGATCCGCGTGGCGGGAAACGTGCGCTGCCAGACCGCGCTGCCACCCGCAGAGACCTTCGCGATCGTCGCCTCGCCGACGACGATCGCTGCGCCGTCGGGCGTACCGCCGATGCGATAGCCGATCGCCGACGATTCGGTGAACGGCGACGACCACAGCGCCGAACCGTCCGCACCGAGCGCGTGCAGCTGCGCGGTCGCGTGGTCACGCGATCCGTTCCAGGTCTCGCCGAGCACGTACAACGTCGAGCCGGGACCGCAGACGAGGCCGGCCGCCTCGTCGGTGAGCGCGTGCTCCCACAGCGTCGCACCGGTCGCATCGAACGCGACGATGCGGTCACCGGCCGCCGTGTGAATCGCGGCGGCGAAGCGCGAACCGGCGCACACGACGGGCTCGACCGCGGTGACGATCGTCGCGCCACTGACCACATCGACGAGCCCGCTCGTCGCCGACACCGTCGGACCATCGAGCGGCGACCGCCGGGTCGCGCCCGGGTTCTGGCCCGGCATCGGCCACGGCCCCGGCATCTGCTCGCCCGGACCGGCGGCATCGGGCTCGGCATCGATCACCGCGTCATCGCCAGAGGTGACGGCGCCATCGGGACGCGCGGCCTCCTCGGAGCCACCGCAGCCGTTCGCCGCGAAGATCAAAACAACCAACGCCAACTGCTTCATGCCGGCGGGCCGCATTGCAAGGTCAGCGCCACCACGAGGTTCCGGGCGGTTGGCCGCGAGAAGGTGTGTACGCACGTCCTCGATCGGTGCTCGGACTCACGCGAACGGTCTGCGCACCATCAAGACGACGATGAAGGCCACGAGCGCGACCGCGACCCAGATCGCACCTGCGGCGCGCCCCATCGCTCGATCGCGGTCGGCCTTCCCCGCGATCACCTGACCGATCGCGCGCCGCGCGTAGCCCATCGCGATGCCGGACGCGATCGTCGCCAGCATGGCGAGTCGGAACCAGTTCGCGCGATGGAACGCGCCAGAGGCGAAGTAGTCGAGCAGGAGGCCCGACACGAGCATCAGGCCCATCGCCGCGCCGGCCAGCCGGCCGAGCGAGCGCAGTGCGACCGGCGCGACCCCGCTCGACGGCCGTGCCAGGACCGCACTGGCGGTGATGGAACCCATTCCAAGGATCGCCACGAGGATGTGGACGAGTCGGGTGAACGCGTAGGCCGTCATGCGCACACCATCCAGCAGGGGCGCGTGTTCTCGAGTTGATCGCTCATGTCACCAAGACCCGTCACGAGCGTCGGATGTGACAGCGTGCGGCAGATCCAGCTGGCTGCGCGATCAACCGCCGGGCGATGTCACGGCGATGGTCGCTGGTTCGTCTTCCGTGCATGCAACCGAGAATGAAATCCCCCGCCCTGGTTCTGCCCACTGTGATGGAGGCTGCGCACGCGCTTACGAAAGCTACCGAAGCCGCGGGCGTCCCACGCAAGCTGGCGGAGCTCCTCAGCCTGCGCGCATCTCAGATCAACGGCTGCGCTGTATGTCTCGACATGCACAGTCGCGCGCTCGTGAAGCTCGGCGAGACCGCCGAGCGGATCGCGTGCGTCGCAGCGTGGCGCGAGACACCCTACTTCACCGACGCAGAGCGCGCCGCGCTTGCCCTGACGGAAGCCATCACCCGCGTGCCCGATCGCGCCGATCCGGTTTCCGACGAGATCTGGAACGAGGCTGCCCGCCACTACGACGAGAAGGTGCTCGCCGGCCTCGTACTGTCGATCGGCCTGATCAACTTGTGGAATCGACTCAACATCACAACACGCCAGATCACGGGGCCCTGGATCGAGCAATACGTCTGAGCGGAACAACGTCACGCCCTCGACGATGTCAGCTCGCGACCCAGCGAGTGACGGCACAACCGGTCGCGTTCGCACTGCACAGCTCGAGCGCGCGCTGCTGCGCGCCGGCGAGCGTGTAGTCCCACGCCCAGTAGATGCCGCCGCCGCCGAGCACGAGCACCGCGAACGCTCCCTGCTCGGATACCTTCCACGCGCAGTCGGCCTGACCGCACGCCTGCACGGCGGCCCACTTCGCCGTCTCCTGGTCGGTTTGGCCGTACGACCAACCGACATTGCCCGTCGACGGCGAGTAGGCGATCGCGCCCGCGGTCAGCGTGGCTGGCGCCGACTGTCCGATCGGAGCGTCGCGATGGAACCGACGCTCGCGATGGCGATCGGCGGAAGCGAGCTGGGTGGACAGCAACACGAGAGACAGAGCGATAGCTACGCGCATGGGATCCTGGAGGGCAAAGGGCGATGGCGATCGCTCTTCGAGCAAGCGCGGTGCCTGCGCGAACCCCTCGAAGTCCCATGCCCTCAAACGCGGCGACCTGCAGAACGCGCAGTCGTGGCTGCGAGATTCGCAGTCAGGTCGTGCGCGGCTGGCGCTGGCGAATGACGCCCTCCTGCGCCGCACTCGCGACGAGCCGGCCGGCGCGATCGAAGAACTGCCCGCGCACGAGGCCGCGACCGCCCGACGCCGACGGGCTGTCGACGACATACAGCAGCCAGTCATCGATCCGGAACGGCCGGTGGAACCACATCACGTGATCGACCGACGCGACCTGCATGCCGGGCTGTAGCCAGCTGGTGCCGTGCGGATCCATTGCCGTGCTGAGGAACGAGAAGTCCGACGCGTACGCGAGCAGGTAGCGATGGAGCGCCGGATCGTCGGGCAGGGTGTCGATCGCGCGGTACCACATGCGGCGCAGCGGCGGCATCGGCGTCGGCCGCAGCGGATCGCGAACCTCGACGGGACGAATCTCGATCGGACGCTCCGCGGTCGCCATCGCCCTCAGCGGCGGCGGCAGCCGGTCCGCCACGGCGAGTGCCAGGTCGAGCTCGGAGCGCAATGCCTCGGGCGCCGGCACGTCGGGCATCGCGTCCTGGTGATCGAGCCCCTCCTCGACGCGCTGGAACGACGCTTCGAGGCTGAAGATCGCCTCGCCGTCCTGGATGGCGGCCACGCGCCTCGTCGTGAAGCTCGCGCCGTCGCGCAGCCGATCGACCTGATAGATGATCGAGCGCCGCACGTCGCCGGCGCGCATGAAGTAGCCGTGCACCGAGTGCACCGGCCGATCCGCCGTCACCGTCTGTGCCGCCGCTGACAGTGCCTGGCCGAGCACCTGACCGCCAAAGATGGCGCCCCATCCGAGGTCCTGGCTGCGGCCGCGAAACAGATCGCGGTCGAGCCGTTCGAGGCCGAGTAGATCGACGAGCGAGGCAAGGACGGGCTGCACGTCCCGTGCGTAGCACGAGCAACCGAGATGGGGTTCACTCGCGATCGTGATCACGC
>JABFXX010000425.1 GCA_013368795.1 Kofleriaceae bacterium | reverse complement strand
GCCGGCGATGCAGATCCTCGCGGGCCTCGGCGTGCCGCTGCTCGTGCACGCGGAGGTCGCGGGACCGATCGATGCGGCGACTGCGAAGCTCGATGGCGCCGATCCGCAGCGCTACCAGACGTACCTCGCGTCGCGGCCACCGTCGGCGGAGGAGCAGGCGATCCAGCTCGTCACGCGGCTGTGCCGGTCGACGCGCGCGCGGACTCACATCGTCCATCACTCGGCGGCGAGCGCGCTGCCGCTGCTCCGCGAGGCGCGCGCGGAGGGCCTGCCGCTGACCGCGGAGACGTGTCCGCACTACCTGCACTTCACGGCGGAGCAGATTCCCGACGGCGCGACGCCGTTCAAGTGCGCGCCGCCGATCCGCGAGGCCGCCAATCGCGAACAGCTGTGGCAGGCGCTCGCCGAGGGCACGCTCGACTTCGTCGCGAGCGATCACTCGCCGTGCACGCCGAACCTGAAGGCGATGGAGCAAGGCGACTTCGTCGCCGCGTGGGGCGGCGTCGCCGGCCTGCAGCTCGCGCTGCCGGTGATCTGGACAGAGTCCTCGCGCCGCGGGCACACGCTCGTCGACATCGCGCGCTGGATGAGCGAAGGCCCGGCGCGGCTCGCCGGCTTCGTCGGCACGAAGGGCAAGATCGCCGCGGGCCACGATGCAGACTTTGTCGTGTTCGCCGACGGCGAGTCGACGACGATCACGCCAGAGAACGTGCACCATCGCCACAAGGTCACGCCGTATGCCGGCGAGACGCTGCGCGGCGCGGTGCACGCGACGTACTTGCGCGGTACGCGCGTCGCCGAACGAGGCCGCGCGCTCGCAACCGATCTCGGAGCATTGCTATGAGTGACTTCACCGACCTTCCGGATCTGGCCAACGAGAACGTGGGCGGCGCGGCGATCGCGTGCAACGACGACTTCTTCGCCGAGAAGGAGAACCTCGTGAAGCCCCACGCCGCGGTGTGGAAGGAGCACGAGTACACCGATCGCGGAAAGTGGATGGACGGCTGGGAGACGCGCCGCTATCGCCCCGCCGACGGTGTCGCGCCGGGCCGCGACTCCGACGTCCACGACTGGTGCGTCGTGCGCCTCGGCCTGCCCGGCGTGATCAAGGGCGTCGTCGTCGACACCGCGTTCTTCCGCGGCAACTATCCCGACACGTGCGCGCTGTGGGGCGCGACGATCGACGACCCGCTCGACCTGGGCGCGCTCGCGAGCGCGACGTGGATTCCGCTCGTGCCGCGCTCGCCGCTCGAGGGCAACGCGCAGAACAAGTTCGTCGTGACCGCGCCGCAGCGGTTCACGCACGTGCGGCTCGACATCTATCCCGACGGCGGCGTCGCGCGCCTGCGCGTCCACGGCGAGGTCAGCCAGCGGCTTCGTACGCGCGGGCTCGTCGATCTCGCGGCCCTCGATGCCGGTGCCGTCGTCGAGACGTGCAGCGACATGTTCTTCGGCTCGCGCAACAACCTCATCAAACCGGGACAGTCGCGCAGCATGGCCGACGGCTGGGAGACGAGGCGACGGCGCGGCCCGGGCCACGACTGGGCGATCGTGCGGCTCGCATCGGCGGGCACGATCGAACAGCTCGAGCTCGATACGTCGCACTTCAAGGGCAACGCGCCCGGCCTGTGCAAGGTGGAAGGCGAGCGCGCGGGCGCGTGGCGCACGCTGCTCGAGACGCCGCTGCAACCGCACACGCGCCACATCTTCGAGAGCGAGCTGCGCCGGATCGGCGACGTCGCGCGCCTTCGCGTCAACGTGTATCCGTGCGGCGGCATCGCGCGCCTCCGCGCATGGGGCACGCCGGCGGCCGCGCACTCGGCCGCGCTCGACAACCTCAACGCGATGACGACCGCAGATGCGATCACGGCGCTCCAGCGCACGTGCGGCTCGACGGCGTGGGCGACGCGAATGGCCGCGCTGCGCCCGTTCGAGGACGCCTCTGCACTGCTGCGCCTCGCCGAGCGCACGTGGTGGTCGCTCGGTGAAGCCGATCACCTCGAGGCATTCGCGGCGCATCCCAAGATCGGCGAATCGAAGGTCCCGCCGAGCGGCGACGCGAAGTGGTCGCACGGCGAGCAGGCCGCTGCCGCCACGGCCGCGCAGCAGACGCTCGCCGAGCTCGCCGAGGCAAACCGCGCCTACGAGGCAAAGCTCGGCTTCATCTTCATCGTGTGCGCGTCGGGCCTCTCTGCCGAGGTCATGCTCGGCAAGCTGCGCGAGCGCCTCGGCCAACCGCGCGAGGTCGAGCTGCGCACCGCCGCCGAGGAGCAGGCGAAGATCACGCGGCTTCGCCTCGGCAAGCTGATCGGAGAGCTCGCATGATCACGACTCACGTCCTCGATACGTCGCTCGGCAAGCCCGGCAAGGCGATCGCCGTCGAGCTCGAGCGAATCGATCAGGGCACGTGGCACCTCGTCGGCGGCGGCGTCACCGACGACGATGGGCGCCTGCGCACGCTCACGCAGCCGGGGCCGGTCGTGCCGGGCATCTATCGAATCCGCTTCCAGACCGGCGCGTACTTCGAGGCGCAGCACGTGAGCGGCTTCTTCCCGGTCGTCGAGATCCAGTTCACCGTCGTCGACGGCGCTCAGCACTACCACGTACCGCTGCTGCTCAGCCCGTTCAGCTTCTCGACGTACCGCGGGAGCTGATCAGCGGAGCATGATCGCGTGCGCGTCGAGGATGTCGTGCGCGCCCGCTCCGGCGAACGCCGTCCTGTTCGCGTTCATGATCTCGCGGCACGCAGGGCCGTACGCGATCAGCATCGCTGCGCCGGCGGCGCCGTTGGCGCCGTTGAACGCCTTCCATCCCGAGCTCGCGCCTGCCGCGCCGACACGCTGCAATCCCGTGCGGCCATTGCAGGCATCCGTGGACATCCAGTTGCCGTGCGCGGACTCCCACGCCCACTCGCGAGCCGCCGGCTCCATGGCCGTGTCGTAGACGAGCGCGGGAAGCGCGGTCCCTCCACCGCCGCCGGAACACGCCTTCGCCGTCGCGCGCGCCTGGTTGATCGCGACGAGCATGTCGCTCCCGTCGGGCCACGGCCATGGCGATGGTCCACAGTCGGCGTAGCACGTCGTCTCACCGGCGCTGCACTCGCCGTTGCCGCACACGTCATCGGCCCGTGCGCAGTCGTCCGCACACGCCGAGCACAGCTCGCCGGCGGTTCCCGCGCAGACTCCGTCGCCGCACGTGAACGGGCCCGACGCGTCGACCTCCGGGTCGAATCCGACTCGCCCGCAACCCACGAGCGCGACCAGGAGGAGCGCCCGGATTGAATCATCGTACCGCGAGGAATCCATGAGGTGAGAGCCAAACAGGTTCTCCCATGCGCTACAACGCGCACATGGCGGTTCGTACGACTCTCCCCGAGAAGAAGCTCGCGAAGGCCCTCGATCGAGTTCACCGTGCACAGGATCGGTTCTCGCACCGCTATCCTGGCGACAGCGGTGCGCGCCAGCCGGTGCATACGGTTTACGGTGGTGCACATCTGTTCACGTCGGAGACGCCGAAGAAGCTCGGCGAGCTCGCGCTGCGTGCACTCGATACCTACGCACCCGATCCGCAGACGTTCGGCGATGCGATCGGGATCAAGAGCGACCTCGCGGAGAAGGTGCTCGAGCGTGTTCGCGACAAGCTCGCGCGCGAGCCCGTCGAGGACTTCCGCATCGACTTCGAGGACGGCTACGGTAACCGCCCCGACGAGGAAGAGGACGGCCACGCAGTCGCCGCCGCGCAGCAGGTCGGCGCGGGTGTCGCCGCCGGCACGCTGCCGCCGTTCATCGGCATTCGCATCAAGCCGCTGACGCGCGACCTCGCGGCGCGCTCGCTGCGCACGCTCGACGTGTTCCTCACCGAGCTGCTCGGCGCGACCAACGGCAAGCTGCCGGAGAACTTCGTCGTCACGCTGCCGAAGATCCAGTCGCGCACCGACGTCACGACGCTCGTCGATATCTTCGAGGTCCTCGAGGATCGCCTCGATCTCGATCCCGGCGCGCTCAAGCTCGAGATCATGGTCGAGACGACGCAGACGATCTTCGATCCGCAGGGCCGCTCGATCCTGCCGCGCCTCCACCGCGATGCCGCCGGCCGCATGACCGGCGCGCACTTCGGAACGTACGACTACACCGCGAACTGCGACATCACGGCGGCGCACCAGAAGATGCGCCATCCCGTCTGCGACTTCGCCAAGAACATGATGAAGGTCGCGTTCGCCGGCACGGGCGTGATGCTCTCCGACGGTGCGACGAACATCATGCCGATCGCGCCGCACAAGGGTAAGGACCTCACCGACGACCAGAAGCGCGTGAACAGGGACGCCGTGTTCTCGGCGTGGCGCCTCCACGCCGACGACGTTCGCCACTCGCTCGTCAACGGCTTCTACCAGGGCTGGGACCTCCACCCCGCGCAGCTCATTCCGCGCTACGGCACCGTGTACGCGTTCTTCCTCGACGGCTTCGCGCCCGCGAGCGAGCGCCTCAAGAACTTCGTCGACAAGGCGGCGCAGGCGACGCTCGTCGGCGACGTGTTCGACGACGCGGCGACCGGCCAGGGCCTGCTCAACTACTTCCTCCGCGGCATCGCGTGCGGCGCGGTCACCGAGCAGGAAGCGCTCGCGACCGGCCTCTCGATCGAAGAGATCCGCGGAAAATCGTTCGTGAAGATCATGAACGCCCGCCGCGCGCGCAGTTAGTGCACAGGTCCGACCTCACGCGATGTTACGCGTGCGGTCCGATGGCATCATGTGATGTCAGCGTGGACGAGTTCCCCTCAGTTCGGGGTGCGCGGTATCGGGGCGATCGAGATGATCGACGTCAAGGTTGAGGAGTCCACGGACAAGGCGCTCGCGGAGCTGATCTCGTCGACGCTTCACGGTCACATCCCGACGAACCCGAGCTCGCCGGCGACGCAGGTCGGCCAGCTCGTGCGCGACCAGCAGGAGCGCGACGAGCGCGAGCGGCCGTCGCGGCAGGAGATCGAGACGGTCAACTTCGCGACGCTCGACCCCGAGAACGACTGGAGCGACGTCTAAGTATCTGAAACTTTGGGGCGAATGACGGGGGTCGAACCCGCGACATCCAGGACCACAACCTGGCGCTCTACCAATTGAGCTACATCCGCCGTGAGGCTCCTGTGTCTACATGACTGGAGCGTCCGTCGCAAGACCCCCGTCACGCGGCGTTGATTTGCCTCAGGTAGTCGAGGATCTGGGGCTTCATCGCAGCCATCGCCCGGGCGCGGTGCGAGAGCGCGTTCTTCGTCCCGACTCCCGCCTCGGCAAAGGTCTGGCCGAGCTCCGGCGAGAAGAACAGCGGGTCGTAGCCAAAGCCGCCGGTGCCGCGGGGCGCGTCGAGGATCGTGCCCTCGCAGACGCCCTCGGCG
Source organism: Kofleriaceae bacterium (assembly GCA_013368795.1). Lineage (GTDB taxonomy): Bacteria > Myxococcota_A > Polyangia > Haliangiales > Haliangiaceae > JABFXX01. The sequence goes on along the minus strand of JABFXX010000425.1, from coordinate 6,900 downwards.
AGGAGCGTCTGCTCGCCGAGCGGGCCGCCCCAGTCGGCAAACGCGAGCACGGAACGGAACCGGCCGGCGCGCTGGTCGGCCGGCACGTGGGAGAGCATCGCGAGCAGCTTCTTGTTGTTCGCGACGTCGTCGTGACCTTCGCCCGCGTAGCGCGCGCTGTAGACGCCGGGGGCGCCGTCGAGCGCGTCGACCTCGAGGCCGCTGTCGTCGGCGAGCGCGGGGAAGCCGGTGATGCGCGAGACCTCGCGCGCCTTCTTCGTCGCGTTGCCCGCGAACGTGTCGGCATCCTCGACGACGTCGGGGATGTCGATGCCGAGCTGGGTCGCGGCCTCGTCGATCGAGAGGACCGGGATGCCGGGCAACAGCTCGCGCAGCTCGACGAGCTTGCCGCGGTTGCGCGTCGCGAACACGATCGGGCGCGCGGTCACAGGCCCACCGCCTTGCGCTGCTCGGCGCACAGCTGCTTGATGCCGGCGAGCGCGAGATCGAGCATCGCGTCGAGTTGCTTGCGATCGAACGTCGCGTGCTCGGCGGTGCCCTGCACCTCGATGAGCTTGCCGCTCTCGTCACCGACGACGTTCATGTCGACGTCGGCCTTGCTGTCCTCGATGTACGGCAGGTCGAGCACGACCTCGCCGCCGACGATGCCGACGGAGACCGCGGCGACGGGCGGCCGCAGCGCCTTCATGTCGGCGAGCTGACCCTGCGCGACGAGCTTCTTGATCGCGAGCGCGCACGCGACCCACGCGCCGGTGATCGACGACACGCGCGTGCCGCCGTCGGCGGAGAGCACGTCGCAGTCGACGTTGATCGTGCGCTCGCCGAGGTGGGCGAGATCGACCGCCGCGCGCAGCGAGCGTCCGATCAGGCGCTGGATCTCCTTGCCGCGGCCGCCGGGGTCGCGCTTGGTGCGCGAGTGCGTCGAGCGCGGCAGCATCGCGTACTCGGCGGTCAGCCAGCCCTGGTTCTTGCCGACGAGGAACGACGGCACGCCGTTGTCGACACTCGCGGCGCACAGCACCCAGGTGTCGCCGAGCTTGATGAGCGCGGAGCCCTCGGCGTGCTTCTGATAGCCGGTGACGATCTCGAGGGAGCGGAGCTGGTCGGGGCGTCTGCCATCGGGTCGCATCGCGCGGAGGCTACCCTGCGAGGGGCTTTCGAGCGAAGCTCTCCGGCATGCGATTGCTGGTGGTCTGGTGAAGCGCGACGACGACCAGCAGCTTGGCTCTGCACCGACGACGCCCGCGCCCGAGGGGACGCGTCCGAACCCCGACTCGACGCTCGACATGCCGGCGGCCGAGCGCGGCGATAGTCGCGAGAGTGGAGGCGGCGAGCCAGGCCCCGGCGCGGTCATCGGCCACTTCGTCGTGCGCCGCAAGCTCGGCGCCGGCGGCATGGGCGTCGTGCTCGCGTGCGAGGACCCGGATCTCGGCCGGCCCGTCGCGGTCAAGCTCGTGCGCGAGGACGTCGAGCATCCTGCGTATCGCGCGCGCCTGCTTCGCGAGGCGCAGGCGATGGCGCGGCTCGAGCACGCCAACGTCGTCAAGATCTACGAGGTCGGCACCGACCGCGGCCGGTTGTTCATCGCGATGGAGTACGTCGACGGCGAGACGCTGTCCGCGTGGCTCAAGCAGTTCCGCACGTGGCAGGACATCGTCGAGATGTTCGCGCAGGCGGGCACGGGCCTCGCCGCCGCGCATGCCGTCGGTCTCGTCCATCGCGACTTCAAGCCCGACAACGTGCTCGTCGATCGCAAGGGCCGCGCACGCGTCGCCGACTTCGGGCTCGCGCGCCTCGATCGCGAGGGCGATGCGTCGCCGATGGCGCAGCCGCTCACGCGCACCGGCGTCATGATGGGCACGCCGGGCTACATGGCGCCCGAGCAGCAGTTCGGCGGCGATGTCGATGCGCGCGCCGATCAGTACAGCTTCTGCGTCGCGCTGCGCGAGGCGCTCGGCGGCCGCCCCGTCGACGACAAGCGCTGGACCGCCGTCCCCGAGCACGTGCGCGCCGCGATCGGCCGCGGCCTGTCGTACGACGCCGACGAGCGATTTCCGTCGATCGCCGATCTGCTCGACGAGCTCAAGAGACCCGCACCCAGGGGCCGCACGCGCACCGAGCCACGCTGGGTCATCCTGCTGCTCGTGCTCGCCGTGCTCGGATCCGTCGCCGGCGTCGTCTCGTTCATCAGCTCGCGCAAATCCTCGTCGAAGCGATCGGCACAGGTGCTCGTTCGCGACGACGCCGACGTGCCGATCGCGTTCGCCCCGGCCGATGCGAGCCCGACGCGGCTCGAGCAGATCGCGTCTGTCGATGCGCAGGCTGCCGGAGATGCGAGCGTCGCGGTCGCGCAGGTCCCCATCGATGCCGGCGTCACGCTGACCACGCGCACGCGTCGAGATGCCGGCCACGCGCGGGTCGCGGCGCTCGATCCGATCGATGCAGGTGTGGCGATCGCTCCTGTGGACGCGGGCACCGCATCGCAGCCGCAGCTCACCGTGATCGCGCCGACGACGAAGCACTGGCCGCAGGCGAAGGTCGGCGATCCGTCGCACCTGCCCGTCGTGCGCACCGCGATCAAGGATCTCGGCTACCAGGGCTACGAGTCGACGTGGGTGATCGCCGAGCTCGAGGACGAGATCGCGACGGGCTCGCGTCCCGACAAGGCGATGGCGCAGGTGAAGATGGGCATGATCAAGCGTCGCAAGGGTGACTGCGCTGCAGCCGAAACGCTGTGGAAGGACGCGATCAGCGCCCTGAAGCCGACCGGCGAGACCGTGGAGCCAGAGTGGGCGGCGCGCGCGTGGCTCGGGCTGTCGCTGTGCTCGCTCGGCGCGGGGGACGCGAAGGAATCGCTCGACCAGATGAGTCGCGCGTGGGTGCATGGCAACCAGGACGAGGTGAGCCTGCTCATGGGCTTCGCGAAGTACGAGCTCGGCGAGAAGGACCTCGCGTATGGCCTCTTGCTCACCGCGGAGCGGAAGAAGAGCTTGAAGGTGCAGACCGCGCTCAAGGCGTGGCTCGAAGGCCAAGGGCTCGGCCTGCGGTGATCGCACGCGGTACGCTGCGGTCATGACGCAATCGCCGAGCACCAGCCCGACGTCGTGGGACCTGATCGCGCCCGCCTACACCGACGAGCTCGGCGCATCGTTCGAAGAGTTCGCGCGCGACGCGCTCTCGCTCGCGGCACCTCCTGCGGGCTCGCGCATCGTCGATGTCGCGTGCGGGCCTGGTTCGCTCGCCGTCCTCGCCGCTCGCGATGGGCTCGTCGTCGACGCGCTCGACTTCTCACCGGCGATGATCGCGCAGCTCGACCAGCGCGTCGCCGTCGAGAAGCTCGCGATCACGACCCGCGTCGGCGATGGCCAGGCGTTGCCGTACGCCGATGCGACGTTCGATGCCGGCTTCGCGATGTTCGCGCTGATGTTCTTCCCCGATCGCGCGAAGGGCCTGAGCGAGCTGCGCCGCGTGCTCGCGCCCGGCGGGCGTGCCGTCGTCGCGACCTGGACGCGCCTCGCGGAGACGCCGGCGATGGACGCGATGTACGCCGCGCTGCGCGAGACGCTGCGCACGCTGATGGGAGCGGGCGCGCCGCAACCGGGCGCCGGCGAGATGCCGCTGACGACGGCCGACTCGTGCCGCGCGGAGATGTCGTCCGTGTTCTCGCAGGTCGACGTCCATCGCGTGCCGCACGATCAGGTCTTTCCGAGCGCCGACGAGCTCTGGTACTCGATGGTGCGGACGAGCGTGCCGCTTCTGACCCTGCGCCGGAACCTCGGCGAGGACCGCTGGCGCGCCGTCGACGAGGCCGCGCGCAGTGCGACTGCGAACGTGCTCGGTCCCGGCGAGGCGCGCATCACGTGGACCGCGTGGCTCTCGGTCGGAACGGCGGCGTGATCACCCGCCGGCGGCGTCCTTGATCATGCGCTTCGCCGCGTCGCGTACGGCGACCGGATACGCGGTCTGCAGCGCCGCGAGCTTCAGCTCGTGCTTCGGCAGAAGGCGCAGCACGCGCAGGATCTGATCGGTCTGGAGGCGCGTGTTGGAGAGCAGCGCGCGCCGGATCTCGGGGACCTGAAGCCACGCGCCGTTGCCGACGATGAGCTCGAGCAGCGGCCGCGGTAGCGCGCCCATGCGCGCGATGCGGGCGACCTCGGGGCTCGTCACGCGAGGGTTGCGCAGGATCGGATCCCACACGTTTTTGCCGTACATCCGCTCGAGCACGATGCGCTCGCTTGCCTCGCCGTGCTGCGCGACCTTGATCTGCTGCACGAGTGTGAGGCCGCGAAGGCGCGCGTGGATGTTGAGCGCGATCTTGCGCCCGGGCGAAGAAGAGGTGCCGTCGTCGTCGTCGACCGGCTCGTCCTCGACTGGCTCGTCGCTCGCGTCTGCCTCCGAGGGACGAACGATCTCGATCGTGCTCGCTCGCGACTCGGCCGCGAGCTCCGTGCTGGTCGTCCGCGCGACGAGCGGGATCTCCCGGCTACCTGTTCGTGGCTCGAGCACGACCTCGGCCATCTCGGCGATCTGTTGCTTCAGCTCGCCGTCGCAGCCGATCAGCTGCAGGCCGCTGCCGCGCGTGCCGTCGACCCACACGCACTGCGCGCCCACGGTCAGCTCGCGGCCGCCGCCACGAAGCACGAGGTCGCACTCCTGGTTCATCGCGAGCGTGCAGCCCGGAACGAACACGCCGCCGGCAGCGAGATCGCGCGCGAGCGCGGGCTGTCCCGCCAGCTCGAGCACGACGATCGGTCGCGACACGACAGCCATTGTATCGCCTCCCGCGGCTCGCAGCAGGCGACGCAGAAGCTGCGTGTGGGACTTAGTGCGCCGTGATCTCCTTCAGGATCGCGACGGCAACGCCCGCCGCGGCACCATCGGGCACCTTGCGCTGATACAGGTCGGCGGCCTGCCGGCATTCGTCGTCGAACGCCTCGAGGCATTCGATGCGGACGTTGAGCCACAGCGCGGCCCGATATGCCTTCGCGGTGCCGCCCATGCGACCGAGCAGACCGGCGATCGTGTGCTTGGCGCCCTCGTTGTCCTTCGCGCGGTGCTGCATCACCGCGATGCTGTAGAGCAGCTCGGCCTTGTCGTCGACGGTCGCCGCGGTCTTCACGCGGTCGAGGTACACCGCGATCGCCGCCTTCGGATCCTCGGTGCCGGCGTCGTCGGGCGCCTCGTAAGGCAGCTTTGCGAGCGCCTTGCGTGCATTCGACTGCGGCTTGCGGCCGCGTGCGACCGAATCGGCCGCCGAGCCGGCGCTCGCGTTCGAACCATTCGTCGAGCCGGCGCTCGCGTTCGAACCATTCGTCGCGCCGTCGCGCGTGCCGAGCGTCGCAGCGTCTTGCGTGCTCGTGCCGGGTGTCGCGCCCTTGCGGCCCGGCAGCATGGGTTCGCCGTCCGGCGCCGTATCGACCGCCGCGACCGTCGTGCTCGTCGCCGCGACCGTCGCGCTCGCCGCCGCACGCTCGTCGAGCTTCGTGATCGCGATCGATCCATCCTCGGTCGTCCACGCGTTGCCGGCGACGATCGCCGCGATCTTCGCCGCACGCTTGACGTTGACCTCGCCCTCGGTGACGCGGACCTCGACGTGGCTCTTGCCGTCGTAGTCGACGGTGAAGCGCGTGCCGACGTCCTCGATCTCGGTGTCACCCGCGCGAACGACGAGCAGCCGCGACGGATCGTGCTCGACATGGAGGTCGAGGCGGCCCGGCTTGCCGTCGGCGAGTGCGATGTACGTGCGCTTGGTGTCGCGTTCGATCCGCACCGTCGTACCCGGCGTGCTCGTCAGCTCGACGTCGCCGAGCTCGATGCGCGAGTGCGCGTCGTCGCTCGTCATCGCGATGACCTGCGGCGCCGCCGTCGGCGCGATCACCGGTGATGCACCGCGCAGCTTGTAGCCGACGATGCCGGCGACGGCGATCGCCATCGCGACGCTCGCGAGCGCGAACAGACGGCGCGGCAGACGCGGCGCCGGCGCACGCAGCTCCGACACCGACACGACGAGCCGTCGCTCGATGTTCGTCAGCCGTTCCTCGTCGAGAGGCTCGACCGGGATGCGCCCCTGGAGCTTCATGCGCTCTCCTTCGCCAGCTGGGCGACCCCACCGTTCGGGTCGAGAAACTCCGACAGGATCGGATCGGCGGCGGCCGCCTGCTCGAGCTTCTTGCGCGCGCGCCAGACGCGGAGCTTGGTCGCGGTCACCGACGAGCCGACGAGCTCCGCCACGTCGGCGAGCGACCGGCCGTCGATCTCGTGCAGCGTGAACGCGAGCCGTGCCGCGGGACCCAGCTCGTCGAGCACCGCGTACAGCCGCTTCACGCCATCGCGTGCGAGCTGCCGGCGCGCGCCCGGCTCGTCGCCGTCGTGCGCGATCGTCGACGAGTCCTCGTCGTCCATCGGATCGGTCTGGATGCGCCGTCCTCGCTGTGACAGATAGCGATACGCCACGCGGACGCTGACGCGATCGATCCACGTTGCGAGGCTCGCCTCCGCACGCCAGTTGCGCAGCGACTGGAACACCTGGATGAACGCCTCCTGGAGCAAGTCGTCCATGTCGCGGTTCGTGCCGAGCACGCGGAACAGGCACGCGTGGACGCGGCCGCGGTGGCGCCGAAACAGCTCGCGCGTCGCCGCCGGCTCGCCGGTCAAACACCGGTCGACGAGCAGGACGTCTTCCACATAGGCCGTCGCCACGGTCACCACCCAGATCGTGCACGAAGACCCGGCCGCGGTTACACGGTGGGCCAAGTTATCGATGTGCCGGCGCTTTTCGGCTGGCTGGGCAGGGGCTCGTATGTTTCGGCCTACGGCGGCGAGCCGCTAGTGCCGCGCCCGGCCATATCGGGATGCGAGGACGGAGGCCGTGGCTCTCGTTTTCCGTGGCCGCTTCGATCC
>JABFXX010000314.1 GCA_013368795.1 Kofleriaceae bacterium | reverse complement strand
GAGCCGAACGCGTGGACGACGCTGCCGGCATCGGCGTCGCTCAGGATCAAGCGCGTCGTCGACACCTCGAGGCCGACGCGAAACAGCGTCGTCACGACGAGCAGCGTCGGGAACGAACCGAACCCGAGCGGGTTCTGCGAGAACAGCGATGCCATCAGCAGCGCGACCGCGATGCCGATGTTGAGTGCCAGCAGGCCGTCGAGCAGCGGCCGGGGGACCGGCACGATCAGCATCACGACCACCGCGATCACGAGTGCCGCGATCGCCACCTCCGCCGCCCGAACCCTCACTTAGACCTCCTCGATCTCCGACGGGTCGAGCTCGATCGCATCCTCGGCGACGCTGTCCTTGGGACCACCCAGGTGCCGCACGAGGCTCAGGTGGATCTGGCTGCGGATCATGCGGAGCACGCTGTCGAGCTCCTCGGCGGGCAGCTTGAGCCGCGCGCGCAGGACCTCGAGCGTCGACTTGACCAGCAGCTCCTTCGCCTTCTCGATCCAGCGAAACGCGGTCACGCGGTGCACGCGATAGATCGCGCCGATCTCGTCGATGTTCAGCCCGTCGACGTGGTGATACCGCAGCAGCGTCTGCTCGCGCGGCCCGAGCTGCTGCAGTGCCGCGGCGAACGCGGCCTTGAACTCGGACGCGTACGTCCGCTTCATGTACTCGACTTCGGGATCGTCGGCGGTGATCGCGTGCTGTGCGATCAGATGATCGTCATCTACGAGCACCTCGCGCTTGCCCTTGCGGAGCTCGTTCAAGCACGTCCGCACGGCGACGCTGCGCACCCACCGCCGCAAATCGCCGCGCCCGCCGTACTCGCTGATCTTGCCGGCGCTCGTCGGCTGGCCCGCCGTGCCGCCGCCTACGAACAATCGCTGCCGCACCAGCTGCTTCACGTCGTTCAGCCGCGGCGGCCCGATCCGCATGCGTGCCAGCGCGATATCGACCTCGCGCATGTAGTCGCGATCGAACGCACTGATTGCGCCCGGCAAACCTTTCGCGCATGCGCAGGCCAGGTACAGGTCGGCGGGCCGAAGCCCATCCAGCGCACCATCCGCCAGGTCGGGCGTCAGCTGCCGCGACACGAACTCCACCAGATCGCGGGCTTGCACCGGCAGGTCAGGCCATGCCGCACGGCCTTCAGCAACGAGTGACCAAAGTCGCCGATCCAAGTCCGCGATTCCTTCGAGCACCGGCCTGACCGCCACGGGGGCGGCATCGAGAAACGGGCGCACGAGGCTCTCGGTCGACACCGAATCCGATTACCTCACGCCAGACGGCAATTGGTCAAACCCCCAGCGGCGCGCTACGATCCCTCGACGGATGGAGCCCAACCGCAAGGTCCGTAAGCAGGGGCTGGAGCACTTCATCAAGTTCGTGCGCGAGCTGCCCTGCCCATCGCCCCAGGCGATGTTCCAGGCACTCCACGAGCTCGGCTACCGAGGCCAGGAGCACGCGCGCCGTGCCCTTTGCCTCATGGCCTATCGCCACGTCAAACGGATCAAGCGGATCTACGTCGACGGCGTCGACCGCGCCGAGCTGCCGCGCAAGTCGAACTTCCTGTTCGTCGGTCCGACCGGCTCGGGCAAGACGTTCCTCGTCGAGTCCCTGTTCGGCAAGATCCTCAAGCTACCCACCGCCCTCGTCGACATCACAACGTACTCCGAGACCGGATATGTGGGTCAGGACCCGTCGACGATCCTCACCCGCCTCCTCCACACCGCCGATGAGAACCCGATGCTGGCAAGCATCGGCATCGTCTGCCTCGACGAGTTCGACAAGATCGCGTCCGGCCAGAACAACGCCATCTTCGCCGGCGCGGGCACGACCAAGGACGTCACGGGCATGGGCGTGCAGCGCGAGCTCCTCAAGATGCTCGAGGCTTCCGAGGTCGTCGTCCCGCTCGACCTCACCCATTCCTCCTACGCAGACCACGTCGTGATGTCGACCGCGGACATCGCCTTCATCGCGGCGGGCGCGTTCTCCGGCTTCCAGCAGATCGCCCACCGCCGCGCGATGCGCGACTCGATCGGCTTCGGCCGCGGCCAGGCGATCAACGGCACCGACCCAGACGCCATCGCCGTCGACTTCACCGCCGACCAGGTCGAGAACGTCGCCAACTTCCAGGCCTACGGCTTCCTCCCCGAGCTCGTCGCCCGGTTCACGCGCGTCGTGCCGTTCAAGGCGCTCGACGACACGACGCTCAAGGACATCCTCCGCACCGACGTGATCGCCCGCATGACGCGCGAGTTCAAGATGGAGGGTTTCGAGCTCTCGATCGACGAGACCGTGCTCGATCACATCGTCGCCGACGCGATCAAGCGCGAGACCGGTGCCCGTGGCCTTGCCTCGACGCTCACCCGCAATCTCGAGGACGTCGCGTTCGGCAGCTTCGGTGTCGACTCGAAGGGCGAGGTCCGCGTCCTCATGCGCAACGGCGATATCGCCGTCGACGTCGCCTGACGCTCAGCGTCGCTTGCGGGCCGGCTTCGTCTTCGCCGCCTTCGGCGTCGACTTCTTCTTGGCGGGCGCCTTCTTCTTCTTCGTCGTCGGTGGCCCGCGTTTCACGACCTGCTGGAGGTAGGCCTCGACTCCCTCCTCGGACGACAGATCGAACCCCGCACGGATCCCGGCCATGATGATCGTCTTCGCGGGGCCAAACTTGTTCTCGTCACGCATCGCGCGCTCGAACTTCGTCGCGAGTGCCGGTGTCAGGATGGACAGACACGCCGCGGAGTGAGCCGACGAGAGTCGAGTCGCGCAGAACGCGAGAAGTGCGCGCAGCGCTTCCACGATCTCGCTGCACTCGGTTGCCTCGACGCTGAGCTGCCGCGGCAACACATCGAGTAGGAGCGCGCGCATCTCGTCGGGCGTCATCGCCTCGAACGGCACGTCGAACGTTGTCTCGACGTGCTCGCACAGCATCTCCGCATCGGCTGCGTACTGCTTGCCGCCCGGTGACCGTTCGAACGCATCCAGCAGGTCGTCGGCCTCGGGCCGGGTTCGGTAGACCCAGAGCGGTGCGACCATCCCGATCGCGGTCTCTCCCCACGCGGTCTTCACCTCGGCGCGATGGACGACCTGACGCACGCTGTCGACATCTCCGTCCTCCATCACCTCCTCGAGTCGGATCAGCTCCTGACGCTTCGCCGTCACCAGCTCGGCCACTGCGATCATGATCTCCGTGACCGTGCGTGTCTCGTCGCGTGTCAAACCTCGCGCAACCATGTCGGGATCGATCATCACCGCTCGTGGATATGCGTCGGGTCCGGCGACCTCCCAGCGGTACTTCGCGATCTCCTCGACCGCCCACGTGGGCACCTCACGGCGGTTGTCGAAGTTGAACATGACGTGCTGAGGCAACCGCAGCTGCTCGCCCGGCTGGTTCGCCTCCACAGCCGCGGTGAACACCTCTGCGTCGGCCACCGTACGAAACAACGAAAAGCCGTACGATTCGCCCATCTGACCGACGACGCAGATTGCACCCGGATCCGGCCCGAGGCCCGCACATTCAAGCCTCACGAACATGTCGCTCGGTAGCGCGTTCCAGGGTGCCGATCGATAGAGCGTCGCGGCCGCCGCGAACATCGCGCCGACGTCTTCTGCACTCATGTCAGGGCCGATGTGCGTGAGCTCCTCGTCTCTGTCCTCGTCATCGCGGCGTTTGCCCGCGAAGTGCTCTCGCATCGACGCCACCACCTCGTCGATCTCCGGTGTTGGGGCGACGACAATCTCGACGTCGCGGATCGAACCGCGCAGTGCCGCCGCGAATGTCGGATCGGCGACCCGTAGCCTCGACGGGATCCGCGATCGTCCCATCGCCGGCTCCCGCGTCGCGAGATGAAACAGCCCCGCCGCGCGTGCGAGCACCTCGTCGGGCCGGACGAGCTCCGTGCCGAGCACCCAGCCGGTCTCGACCTCGACCCACATCATCGCGGTCGGCCGGAACGGCGCGCCTTCCCCGGTGACATACGACGGTAGCGTGATGGCGGCACCGACCCATTCGCCGCATCGCTCGAGTGCCGCCGTGCCAGATCTCGTCATGACCGACGCGTACCACGGCGGCGTGATGCCGGACACCACCGCTCCCAGAATGCCCGATTTCGACCAGGCCGCGACGCCTATCCCAGCGGCCCGATCGTCGCCGCGACCCACTTCGCGGCATTGAACAGGTGCTCGCAGCGCGTCTCGGCGGCCTGCGCCTTCACCAGCATGACGCTGTTGGCGAACGGGACCTGCATGACGGCCTGTCGCCACGGCTCGCCCTCGTGCGTGTACTCGAGCTCGGTGACGTGGATCGTGCGCTTTGCGCCATCCGGCTCGACGGCATCGAACACGTACACCGAGCTCAGCTCCTGGTTCGGTGCCGGCCGCACATTCACGGGCCCACGAACGTGCTCGAACGCGATGAACTGATCGTGGCCGCCCTGGGCATGGAGCTCGAACCACCAGTCCGCATCCTCGGGCGCCGCGCCGAGCAACACGACCTCGGCGGGCAGGTCGTGCGAGAACCCGCGTCCGATCGCGCTCCACGGCGAGTCCGAGAGCCCGACGTCGATCTGCGCGAACACCTCGTCGAACGCCTTCTCCAGAAACAGCATCGGGCCGTGTTCCCCGAACCGCAACACTCCCTCGTCGAGCTTCGCCGGTCCGTCCGTCGCGGGCGCCTGGCCCGGGACGAACCGCGCGACCTCGATCATGCCGTGGACGATCAGGAGGTGGCCTTCCTCGGTGACCATCGCGCGGGCGGGGCAGCGCGGAGCGATGAGGAGGCCGTGGCCGGCGAGGCCGAACGTGGGAGTGCCGAGAGGTGACCTGGTCATGGTGGCGGCGTTGTAGTCGCAGGCCTCGCGCGCGCACAATTCGCATTCATCCTCGTCGGGAAACGCGATCCCTATTCGGATTCACGGCAGCAGGTACCGAACGATGACATCGCTCCCCTCGGCGATCACGCGCTCGGCCTTCGCCTCGTCGACGTCGGTATGGGCGAGTGCCTGCGCCACGCCATCGGCGGCGCTGATGAGCAGGAACGCCGCCGTCTCGCAGTCGTCCACGCGCAGCTCTTCCTTGCGCGCCTGGAGATGCGAGGCCAGCACCGACGCGAGCGCCTGCATGTGCATGCGCACGAAGGCGCCGGCATCCATCGCGCTCGGCCGCGCCGCCGTGAGCGTGTTCTGCAGCGTGCCGCGGTCGGTGCGGAAGTAACTCACGAGCGCGCGGACCACGACGCGGATCGCATCCGCCAGCGGCGCGCTCCGCGATGCGGCGAGCACGCGCTCGACGATCTGCAGCGTCTCGGTCTGATTGCGCTCGCCGAGCACGGCGAGGATCGCTTCCTTCGACGGGAAGTACTGGTACAGCGTGCCGACGCTGACGCCCGCAACTTCGGCGACGCGCGCGGTCGTCAATGTGTCGAGCCCGCGCTCCTCGAGGATGCGCTCGGCCGCGGTGACGATCGCATCGACGGTCGCTTGCGAGCGCGCCTGGCTCGGCTGCTTCCGCGGTGCGGTGCGCTTCTTCGCCATCCGGCCGTCATCGTACTCGACCGTCCGCTGCCCGACGTACGCAGAACGTGATCGAGTCATTCCGGGCGCAGAGCCCTACCGCCTCGCCATCAGGTCGCGCGTGTTCTCCTCGGCAAGCGTCCGATCGCGCCAACCAGCGGGACTCTCACCTGGCACCCGCCGTGCTCGACGTCACGACATGCGGACCTCGGTGCTCGCGCTCGCTTTCGCGATGACGCTGTTCGCCACCTCGTGCGACTCGTTCGACATCTTCGTTGCAGCAACCACCGGTGAAGGCACCGTGTACGAGTGCGTAGCCACCGACGGGAGCACCGTAGAGGTCTGCTATCTCGATGACGCCGAAGAGGAGCTTGGCAAGATACTCGGCAGAACGTGTGGCGATCCGTCGCGTCGATGGCCGTGGTTCACGAACAAGCTCAACGTCGGCTGCGCGTACAAGTGCCCGCCGATCCACAACGGCTGCAATGCGGCGAACGGCTGCTACTGCCCGCGTTAGCCAACACCAACGCGCCGTTCCGGCGTGTCGCATAGGCACACGGCGCGCAGTGCGCCTTCAGCGCCCCCAGTCGAAGACTCGGGTCTGCGCGCCGAACCATGCGCACATCGAGAACGCCGCCGCCGAGATCGCAGTGGCAAAGATGACAAGCTCTTCGCCGTGCATGTTCGGGAACCTGCGTGTCGCGAACAGCCACCACAGGGCGGCGGTAACGATCGCGGCAATCGCGCAAGCAAACATCGGCAGGCGGGAGCTCGACACGTTCTCGATCCGTCTTCCCCAGACCCGACTGAGCGCGACGGCGGCGATGGACATGAGCACGCCCGACAGCGCGATCGCGCCGAGCGCATCGGCGGGGCGATGCATGCCCGTGACGACGACCGCACCGCCGTAGCCTGCGCTTACAAAGCCAGCCCCGAGCGCAGCCCACGGACGCCAGCGAGCTGGAACCAGCAGCACGATCGCGAGCGCCGCCGACGTTGTGACGGTGACGTGCCCGCTGGGATAGCTCTGGTCCGGCAGCCACATCAGCCGGTGCGACGGCATGAAGATCGGACGCGGTAGCAGCCACTTGAAGAGCTCTGCGAGGCAGACCGCGGTGGCCCAGCCGATCCCGATGACGAAGCCCGCGAGCACGCGACCTCGCAGCAGCGCACACGCGAGCACCGCGATCGCCACGAGCGCGATCGACGAGATTTGTACCGTGTCGGTGAGCGAATCCGCGAGGCGCCGGATGCGGCGGTCCATCGTGTACCTGGCGACGAACGCGGCTTCGTCGTGTCGCTGGCCCCACGGCGTGAGGACGAATAGCAGATAGCCGACAACCAGGACGACCGCGAACACGATCGCACCGATGACGAGCCGCCGCTGCCATGTCGGTTCTTGCGTCACAAATCTGGATAGCGCGAGTGGCTCAGCACAGGGAGCGTCGTGTACGGAATCTGCAGCACCTCGGCCGCACCGATGCCAATGCGCCGCCCCGTCGTGTCGCATGGGAACACGGCGCGCAGGACGCCCTGCATGTTGAGCGACACGCCCCAAAACACGGTCTGCTCGCGCGGATCGACACGTGGCATCGGCGCTGGCGAGTAGTTGCGCGTCTCGAACCCGAACGACAGGTCGACGAAGCGTGACCACGATGTCCAGGGCGTATCGAGCGCGTGGGGCAGGGCGCCCAGGTGCAGGGCGAGTAGGTACGTCTGGCCCGTGTAGTCCTGGCCGACGTCGACGCTGTTCATCTTCCGAAACGCGCGCCGAAAGTCGCGCGAGGGAAAGTACGCAACGCGGAAGTCGAGCAGCCGATCGACCTCGGGCACGTTCTCCATGAGCACGCCGAGCGCCGCACCGCTGACGTTCGACATCACGTCCTTCCAGTCAAAGCCAAACACGAACCCATCCTCGAGCTCGGTCAGCGTGAACGCGACCTCCGTCAGCCCCGCGGCGACGAGACTCGAATGGAATCGGTTCCAGCCGCCGGCGACGAGGACCGCCGTCGTGCCGCGCGTGAGGGTGTAGTTCGACCAGGCGTGGCCGAACTTGTCGGCGCTGCCGCTGTACTCCTTGGCGTCGAACCACTTCGTGTGCTCGAGGTGGAAGTCGTCGATGTCGGCGCCGCGGTACCACGCGAAGTACGACCACGTCGCATACGCGAGGTGAATGCCGCCGATCGTGGCCGCGGCGATGATCTTGTCCCGCCTGCTCGACGGCTCTTGCTCCGCGGCGGGTGGCTCCGCGTGTGCTCGCGTCGCGATCAGCGCACAGATCAGGAGCGCGGCCCGCGGCATCTATTCCCGAGGAAGCCTACCGAGTGGACCGTGTGGTTGCCACGTGACCGACGCCACGAGGCCAAAGCGATTGCGATCGACGCCGCGCTCGAACCCGAACGAACCGACCCGCTCGGCGACCGCGCTGCCCTCGATCGAGACGCCATACGCGATCGGCAGTCGCACTCGGCTGCCGAGCCGATACCGCGACTCGGTGACGCCGTTCGTGACCCGGTCGATCGGCCCGTCGACGACGAGCTTGTACGTGTCGCTCGACAGCCACGCGAGCTCGGCCCACGGATACAGCGTTCCCCAGCCGAGCTCGACGCGTCCGCCGGCATACAGCGACTGTGCGTCGGGCCCGAGAGGACTGCCGACGACACGGCCCATGTTCGTGAAGCCCGTCGTGCGCGGACGATGTTCCTGCGAGCGCATCCCGGTCTTCTGCCATTCGATGGTCAGGCCGTGCCGGCCGAGTGCCGCCATCTCGACGCCGACGAGATGGTCCGCGTCGTGGCGAACGGCGTCGTACCAGTATGTCTTTCGAATGTCCTCGAACACGAGCGAGTAGTAGAAGCGCGCACCGGAGAGCTCGCGGATGTGAAACGCGAAGTCGCCACCGAACCGGCGGTTCGAGCTGTCGGTCGCGCTGGCGGTCAGATCGCCACGGCGAACGTGCTCGGCGATGAAGTCCCAGACTCCGAGCTCGCGTGCGCCGTCGCCGCCCAGCTGGAGCAGCTGGATGAGTCCCACCTCGAAGTTGTTGGCGATGTCGAACTGAAGACGACTGATCGTGACGAGGTTTCCATGGAACGTCTGCGGCGAGCGGAGCCGCCCGACGACGTAGATCGCACTTGCTCGAAGGTTGTCGGTGAGGCGGAATGGCTCCGAGGTCGAGATGCGTGCGTGCGTGATCGGCGGCGCGTTCTCGCCCCAGCCAAGCTGCGTGCGCGACGAAGGCCCGAACACGACGACGTCGCGGCCGACCTCGACGGCGATCGGACCGAGCTCGCTGTTGACGTAGAGGCGGTCGAGTGCGAGCTCGTTGTCGAAGCTCTCGCCCGCCTGTGCGCGAAGTCGCACCGACGCGCTGACCCAGTCGCCATAGCCGGCGTTGGAATCGAGCTCGGTGAAGATGCCGGCGCCGTCGCCGCACGGACGGCCCTCTGTGCGCTCGCACGCGATCGAGACGCCGCCGACGGTCAGGTCGCGGGGACGCAGCGGGGCGTTGAACGGCCGCGGGCGATCGTCGAACAGCGTGGTCGTCAGGCGTAAGCGGGCGATCGGCTCGACCCACACCGAGTCGGGTGTCGGCGTGACCGGGCCGCCGATGAGCTCGGCGACGCGGCGCTTGGTGAGTGGCAGGAACCCGCCACTGCTCGGCGGAATGATATCGAGTGCGCGCAGGCGGGCGAGCGCGTCGTATGCCGGGTCGTCCAGCGGGACATTGGGCGATGCACTGACACGACCAACCCCCAGAGCTACAAAGGCGGCCACGACCCAGCGCATCGTCTTGCTACGAGGCAGCGGAGGGGGAGAGCGCGGAAGCAGTTTCTGGGTCCCAAATGGACAACGTGTGATCGAAGAGGCTCGTCAGGGGAATCGGTTTACGAGTGCCCGTCTTTGCTAGGCCCGTGTCGAGGAAGTACCCCGTCTGCCGGTGGATCGCGTTCTCGATCGAGACATGCGCCACCTGCTCTTCAAAGTGTCGAAGGGTCACTTCGCCATTCGAGATCGTGAAGTCCCGTTCGATCGGCCGCGTGTAGCAAAGCATACAGAACAGCGTCTTCCCGCGGTTCTCGACGCTGAAGATCGAAACTCCATCGGGCGCAACGAATCCCTCGAGTTTCCGCTGTGCGGCAGCTGCGTCCCGGGGACTGTCAAACTCGACCAAGAAGTCGCGAGACATGCGTGGCTGCACCGCGGTGATTCCCGACAGCCCCAGCTGGCCCATCAGCGCGAGGTGATCTTTCGGGCGGTAGTAGTGAATCAGCTGGTGGTTGGGTTGCTGACTCAGTCCTGTTGCGATCAGGAGGCGCGCATCGGGGAGCGCCGTGAGAATAGAAGCAATGATCTCGTCGTAGAGGGCATAAACCTCGCCGACGGGGTCAAGTCCAGGCTCGATGTACCAGTCTGGGTTTCTGAGCTCGCCCCGATAAAAGGGGGACGAGAACATGTAGTGGTGCTGCACGTGCGCGGCTGCATTGAGAAACAGACTGGCGTAGTCGGGGCGCGCCTTCTTGCAGTGGCCGATGAACGCATCGCAGAGCAGCTGGTCCAGTACTAGCGCCTTCCGCCACTTCTTGGTGCGCGATGTCGCCGCAAGCTTTGCGTAGCTGCGCAGGTTCTTGGCGCGCACGTTCACAGCGGCCGCAGCGGCCAGGCGAAGGTACGATCCAACGGTGATCCGATGCTGAGCGTTGTCGTTGACCGTCTGCACGAGCGCGGTCGATAGCAAACGGAGATCCCAGGGGCCGAGCGTCGCCGTTTGCGTCCATGGATCGGGCACGAAGAACGCCGCGTTCTTGAGCACGTTCCGCGCATTCATGGGTGATACGGCAGCGACTCGCAACCCGAAGCGCTCCTCGAGCACCTCCCACAGCTGCCGGAGCTCCTTCCCGACGATATCGCCGAGACGAAAGACGCCGTGCTGCGAGAACGTGAGGCCTGTGTGTGCCGTGACCCACTGAATCCACGGTTCGAGGTGCGCGTATTCGGTCTCGGAGGTCGTTTGCACCAGGTCGTATCGAGCCAGGAGGCGCTCGAAAGTTGGGAGCTTTCCTGCATCCACGTACTTACGAAGAAGCTCGAAATCCACCTCGTTTAGCTCGAGCGAGATAACACGGCTCATGCGATCACGAGAGCGTTGCACACCAATTGGGCGGCAACAACGCTGACGGCTTCTAACTCACGTGGCGGACTGTGAAGCCGCTCCGTCGTGGTCCCGACGGCTATACTCCGCGCGATGTCTGAGCTGGGCAACGTCAGCGTCCTCGGTCAGCGCGTCGACGTGACGAGCTACGACGACGCGGTCGACCGCATCATCGGGTGGTCGCGAAATGGCGAGCGCCGCTACGTGTGTGTGTCGAATGTCCATATGGTCATGGAAGGACATGACGACGTCCGGTTTCGCGAGCTCGTGAATGGCGCGGATCTCATCACGCCCGATGGCATGCCGCTCGTCTGGGCGATGAGGATAGCGGGCTCCAAGGATGCGACGCGAGTCCGTGGGTTTCGGCTGATGCCGTTGCTGCTGGCGGCGGCGGAGCGCGAACACATCTCCGTCGGCTTCTTCGGGTCGAAGGAAGACGTTCTTACGGACCTGGTGAACGCGTCCAAGGCGAAGTACCCGACCCTCGATGTTGCATATCACCTGTCGCCGCCGTTCAGACCTCTCACGAAGGAAGAGGATGACGCGCTCGTCGACAGCATGAATGCATCGGGTGCCCGTCTTATCTTCGTCGGTCTAGGATGCCCGAAGCAGGAGACCTGGATGGCCGAGCACAGCCATCGTGTTCGCGCGGTTCTGGTCGGTACAGGTGGCGCATTCGATTTTCTTGCAGGTGACTTCAAAGAGGCCCCTGTGTGGATGCAGAACACCGGCCTCGAGTGGGTGTTTCGGTTTGCCGCTGAGCCACGGCGCCTCTGGCGTCGCTATCTCCGACACAATCCGCGGTTCGTCGCGCTGCTCGCGCGACAGCAGCTCCGACGGTTGGTGAGAGGCGAGAGGGTTGCGGTTCGCTAGCTACGTCGTTCTTCGTTCCTGATCATGCGTGCCCGGAAGCCACGAATCCTCTGCTTGATGCAGCTGCCGCCGCCAGTTCATGGCATGGCGGTGATGAGCGATCGCGTGGCTCGCAGCGAGCACCTCCGGGCTCACTTCGATCTCGAAGTGCTACCGCTGCGATTCGCGTCGTCCCTCGAGGATCTCGGCGGAGTGAGTCTCCGGAAGTTGGCTCGCGCGGCGCTCACGGGCGTCCGGCTCGTCGGCGCATTGAGTCTCAGAAGGCCCGATGCGGTCTACTTCACCTTCAGTCCAGTTGGGTTGGCCTACTATCGTGATTGCTTCTACGTCGCGATCATTCGCGCGATGGGCGTCCAGCGCGTGTATCACCTGCATGCAAAGGGGATCGAGCGACGACTAGGCTCACGATGGGGGCGAGCACTCGCCGCATGGGCGTTCGAGGGTGCGCGCGTGATCCAGATGTCTCCTTACCTCAAACACGACGTCGCATCGGTCGTGTCGAACGAGCAGCTCACCTTCGTGCCGAATGGGATACCGGTCATAACGGCGAGTCGCGAACACCGCGTCTACGACGACGGGCCGCCGCGCATCCTGTTCCTGTCGAACATGTCTCGCGCGAAGGGACCACTGCTACTACTCGAAGCCCTCGAGGTGCTAGCGAAGCAAGAGGTCGCGTTCACCGCAACCTTCGCCGGTGCAGAAGGCAACGACGGCTGCGTCGACGAGTTCAACGCTCGTGTCGAGTCTTCAGGGCTGCGAGACCGGGTGAAGTATGTCGGGCCG
>JABFXX010000369.1 GCA_013368795.1 Kofleriaceae bacterium | reverse complement strand
GCGCATGGGAGGAGGCGGAGCGCGACGGCGTTCCGTTCGCGCAGCACGTGCAGGAGTCGGTCACGTCGGAGAGCCGGCGCTTCGATGCGCTGACACCGCCGTCGGCGGTGAAGGTCCAGCCCAACCCGATGTTGCCAGCTGCAGAGTCGCCGACGCTGCTGCTCGAGCCAACACCAACCCGTCGGCGGTCGTCGCCGGCATTGCCGGGCTCGGAGTTGCCGACGGTGCCGGAGGCGCGCCTGTCGTCGCCGGGGTTGCCGACGGTGCCGGAGGGCCGCCTGTCTTCGCCGGAGCTACAGCCGATGTTGCCGGATCCGAGCGCCGTGCGGCAGTCGGCGCTTTCCGATCCGCAGGCGTTCGCGGCGGCGATTGGCTCGTCTCCATATCCGGTGGTGAAGCGGCCGGCGCCAGAGCCGACAGGCGAGAGCGTTGGTGCAGTGTCGGCACAGTGGCAGCGCGCGATGTTCATCGGGCTCGCGGCCGCGTTCGTGTTCGTCGTCGTCGTGCTGCTGGCGACGTGTTGATCGACTGACGGCCGCTATCGCGCGGCGATGCTCTGACACCGCACGAGGTGTTGGCGCGCACAGCGCTCGCGTCCTCGAGCGGTTCGCTGTCGCGCGAGCGATTTACTGCCTGTAAGGTCATCGCATGAGATCGCTCGCGGTATCGAGTGTGCTCGCACTCTCGCTCTGTGCATGTGCTGCAGACGAGCCCGTGGATGTCTACATGCGCGCGTGCAACGACACGGGTAGCGACATCACGGACCTCACGTACCACTGGCTGTACTCGACGCCAGCGTTAGCGGCGGGCGCGTGCACCGAGTACGTGCACTCGACGAAGGCGGTGCCTTACGATCCGCACGTCGTCTTCACGATCGCCTCGGCCAATTTTCTGAACCGCGGCGAGGATGTCGTCGGCACTTCCGTGATCGAATCCGGTCGCTGGACGTATCGGCTGACGATCTACGATGCCGACAGAAGCATCGCTCACGTCGAAGCCGTCGCAGACGAGTGACTAGTGCGTCGAAGGTGATGCGGCCTTCATCAGCGGCTTCACCATGAAGCCCATCACCGCGCCCGCGCCGAGGATGCCCGCGTAGCCGAGGAACGTCGACCAGCCGATGTGCAGGCCGCGCGACCAGTCACCGATCGACAGCGCGACGACAAAGCCGGTGATCGCGCCGCTCGTGAGGCCGACGAGCTGAGAGATCCACTTCAGCTTCACGTTGCCCGGCCGGTTCTGCAGCAGCATCACGCCCGCGTGAACGAGGAACGCGATCGCGACGAGCGCGGCGACGAGGCCCATCGTCGCGAAGATCGGGATCTGCGTCGGGATGTGCTTCACGTCGAACCACGAGATGCCCTGACACATCGAGCGGCGGCATGTCTCGATCCCGAGCAGGCCGACGCCGCCTTCTTCACCGGCGGTGAACCACGCCTTCGACAGCACCGCGATCAGCGTGACGCCCGCAGCTCCGAGGAGCGCGATGCCCGCGTTGCGCGCACGGACATCGGTCGCGGGCGCCGTCACGGGCGTCGCAGGCGGATACGACGGCGCGGGGTTGGGGTTGCCCTGCGGGTAGAACGGGTGGGCGTGGGGCTGGGGAAGCTGCTGCGGCTGCTGCGGGTCCGGGGTGTTCTGCATGGCGGGCCGCAATGAGCAGCCGACGTGCCAGCGCAAGTGCGCGAACAGACGAGCGGATCGGGGCAGGTGCAACAGGTGCAGTCGAGGTGCAGTGCAACGCTATCGGTATCGCTCCGGGTCGATCCCGTACCGCTTGAGCCAGCGCTGGACTTGTTGCCGTACGCGGCCGAGCTCGGCGGCGACCTTGGACACGTTGCCCTGATGCTTCTCGAGGAGCGCGACCAGCTCGTCGCGGCGCGCGTCGGGCTCGGCGGCCGGGAATGCGGGCACCGTGAACGTCGCGCCGGCGATCTCCGTCGGCAGGTGCGCGACGCCGAGCTCGCCGCCTTGCGCGAGGGCGGCTGCGCGCTCGACAACGCGAACGAGCTCGCGCACGTTGCGCGGCCAGGTGTATGCGAGGAGCGCGCGGACGGTCGCGGCGGCGAACGTCGCGTCGGGGGCGACCTCGGCGAGCATCGCGCCGAGATCGACGCGGCGATCGGCGAGGGCGGGGAGCTCGAGCTCGAAGCCGGCGAGGCGCGCGAGCAGATCCTCGCGGAACGTGCCGGCCTCGCTCATCGCGTCGAGGTCGCGGTGCGTGGCGGCAACGACGCGGAGGTCGACGTTGGTGACCGCGGTGGCGCCGACGGCACGGACCTCGTGCTCCTCGAGGACGCGCAGCAGTGCGGCCTGGGCAGGCGAGGGGAGGTCGCCGATCTCGTCGAGGAACAGCGTGCCGCCGCTCGACGCGACGACGAGGCCGGGCGCATCGGCGATCGCGCCGGAGAACGCGCCCTTCTTGTGGCCGAACAGCTCGCTCTCGACGAGCGTCGGCGGGAGCGCGCCGCAGTTGACGGGGACGAACGCGCCGCGCCGGCGTGAGGCCGCGTGGATCGTCTGCGCGACGCGCTCCTTGCCGCTGCCCGTCGGGCCGCCGACGAGGACGGGCACGCTCGACGTCGCGATCCGTGCGAGCTCGTCGAACGCCTTCGCGAGGACAGGATCGAGCGTGACGAGGCCGCCGGGCGTGGGGCGCGCGGGGAGCTCGAGCGCGGGCGCATCGCTCGCGAGCTCGTCGGTGCGCAGCATGAAGAAGCTGCGGCCGGCCTCGACGACATCGTGTGCGCCGATGATCGCGCGGTCGTGCTTCGTGCCGTTGACGAGGATGCCGTTGCGCGAGCCCGCGTCGACGGCGAGCCAGTGCGCGCGGTCGCGCTCGAACCGGAGGTGGTTCGAGGACATGTACGGATCGGCGACGTCGAGCCGGATCGTCGCGCCGGTGCGGCGCACCGCTCGCAGGCCGGTGGAGCTGCGGCCGACCTCGATCGTGTCGATGCCGGCGAGAGACCATCTCGCGCCACCGCCGGGCTTGCCGCCGGCGAGCACGAGATAGAGGTGGTCGACGCGTGCAGCACGCTGCGTATGGACGGACTCGTCGATCGACAGCGTGCGCGTCGTCATTTATCCGTTTCGCAGGCTTCGTACTGCTCGCACGTCGTCGCCTTGCTGGCGCACTGCGCGCGCTTGCGGATGCCCTCGTACACCTCGGTGACCAGCTTCTTCGACTCGCCGCTGACACTGCTCGTGTCGTTGCGGAAGGCCTCCTCGCACATCGAGCCCATCATGAGCTTGGTGGTCGTCTTCTCATCGGCGGACGCGGACTTCAGATCCTCGTCGCACTTGAACGCCATGTCGACGAGCTTCTCGCACTTCGCGCTGTCCTTGTTGCAGGCGGCGAGGGTCAGAAAGAGCAGGACGGACGCGATCGAGCGGGTCATGACGGATGGAGCCGACGTGCGCGCGATGGTCGCATGAAAAATGCAGACCGGTGCACAATGTGGGGGTGACCGCGCTCCATCCCGATGACGAGCTGACCGTCGACGCCCTGACCGGCGGCCCGACTGGCTGGTCGATCACCCAGCGTCGCCGCGGCCATCGTCACTCGACCGACGACCTCCTCACCGGCTGGTACGCAGGCGAAGTCCTGCCCGGCGCGCGCCGCCTGCTCGACCTCGGTACGGGCATCGGCTCGGTCGGCCTGATCGCGCTTTGGCGCTCTCCGCCCGATGCGACGCTCGTCGCGATCGAGGCGCAGGAGATCTCGTTCGCGCTGCTCGAGGCCAACATCGCGCGCAACGGCCTCGCGACGCGCGTGCGGCCGATCCACGCCGACCTCCGCGACGTGCGGCTCGACGAGAAGTTCGAGCTCGTCACCGGCAGCCCGCCGTACTGGGACGTGTCGTGGGGCGTCGTGCCGGCCGACTCGCAGAAGGCGCACGCGCGGTTCGAGCTGCGCGGTGACGTGCGCGACTACGCGCATGCCGCCCGCGCCGCGCTCGCCGACAACGGACGCTTCGTGTTCTGCTTCCCGACGGTGCAGCGTGCGCGCGCCGAGGCTGCATGCACCGCCGCCGACCTCGCGATCACGCGGTCTCGCGATGTCATCCCGCGCGCCGGCGCCGCCCCGCTGTTCACGCTGTTCGCCGCGCGTCGCGCCGAGGACGGCGACGAGCCGCACGTGCGCGAGCCCGATCATCTCGTCCGCGATGCCACGGGCGCGCCGACGCCGGCCCACCTCGCCGCGCGCGCCGCGCTTGGCTTTGCCGAGTCCAGGGAGCGGCCGGCATGAGCCATCCGTATCGCGAGGCCCCTCCGTCGACCGCGGTCGCCGTCCTGCCGCGCCCGCGCCGCGCGCTCGTGCCGTGGCCGTGGGTCGCCGCGATCGCGTCGGGCATGACCCTCGTCGGTGCGGGTGCTGCCGCTGGCTTCGCCGCCCTCATCTCGGTCACCGTCGGGCTCTACGGCAGCATCGTCACGGGCTGGCTTCGCCGCCATCGCGCGACGAAGCTCCTCGCAGCCCTGCCGTTCCCGATCACCCACGATCGCCCGTCCGCCGCCGAACCCCACATGCGAGCCGCGCCGATCCGCCGGGTCGTGATCGCGCTGCGGGCCTCGCTCGCGGCGCCCGACGCCGAACGCGTCGCCGCCCGCGCCGCCGCGCTCCTCGACGACTCCTCGCTGCTCTCGCTCCACATCTCGGGCCCTCGCATCACGCTCGCCGCCTGGCCGTGGGGCACGGACGACCTGCTCCTGCTCGCGCAGGTCCTGCATACCTGGGGGACCGAAGTCCACTCGGCTCATCCCATCGCCGAGGCGCGTGTCGAATGGGCGAGCAGTGGCCCTCCGCTCAGCAGCTGACCCTCGCGCGTGGTACGAACGGGCGTGCCTCAGCGAGTACTTACAGGCATCAAGCCCACCGGGACGCCGCACGTCGGTAACCTCCTCGGTGCGATCCGTCCGGCCCTCCGTCTCGCCGACCAGGGTCTCGAGGCGATGTACTTCATCGCCGACTACCACGCGCTCACGACCGTCAATGACGCGAAGGAGCTGCGCCAGCTCACGCTCGAGGTCGCCGCGACGTGGCTCGCGTGCGGTCTCGATCCCGAGCGCACGATCTTCTATCGCCAGTCGGACATCCCCGAGATCTTCGAGCTGACGTGGATCTTCGACTGCTTCACGTCGAAGGGGTGGATGAACAAGGCGCACGCCTACAAGGCGATCGTCGCCGCCGCCGAGGAGAAGGGCGAGCAAGATGCCGACGCCGGCATCAACATGGGCATCTACAGCTACCCGGTGCTGATGGCGGCCGACATCATCGCGTTCGACATCGATCTCGTCCCGGTCGGCAAGGATCAGAAGCAGCACGTCGAGATCGCGCGCGACATCGCCCAGCGGATCAACCACGTCTACGGCGGCAACGTCGTGCGCGTTCCGCAGCCGAAGATCGACGAGGACACGGCCACCGTCCCCGGCATCGACGGCCGCAAGATGAGCAAGAGCTACGGCAACCAGATCCCGATCTTCGCGTCGCCCAAGGCCCTCAAGAAGGCGGTCAACCAGATCGTGACCGACTCGTCGCCGCCGGAGACGCCGAAGGATCCCGATGCGTCGACGATCTTCCAGATCTTCAAGGCGCTCGCGACGCCCGAGGAGTCGCACCAGCTCGCCGAGCGTTATCGCAGTGGCATCGGCTGGGGCGACGCGAAGAAGGCGCTCATCGATCGCATCGAGCAGGAGGTCGGCGAGGCGCGCGCCAAGTACGACGCGCTGATGGCCGACCCGGCGAAGATCGACGACCTGCTCGCGAAGGGCGCGGCGAAGGCTCGCGTCACCGCGCGCGCGACGATGGACCGCGTGCGCAAGGCGATCGGAATCACGCGCTAGTTACTTCGAAAACGTGCGGGCAAGAGCCTTCAGCCCGCCGTCGTAGATCTCCTGGAAGATCTTCGATGCCTCCTGGTCGCTCACACCCCTTGGCGTGAACTCTCCACTCCACTCGACGCGCGACGTTCTCCCACCGTCGGTCTCGACGACCTTGATGGTCGAGTAGTAGTCCGTGACTGGAAACGGCGCCTCGACGATGTGGTACGTGTAACTCCGGTCCCTTTCGTCGAATGCGATCAGGCGTTCGACGATCGTGCTGCCGTCGGGATTGGCGAGACGGCGCGTTCGACCGCCGTCGCCCAGCTCCGACTTCGGAATGTACGGAAGCCAGTTCGGCAGCGAGCCAAATCCGCCGACCACATTCCAGATCTCCGCGGCGGGGATCGGGAGATCCACACTCGATGATGCGGTTGCCATGGTGATGCCTCCTTACCTGTCGATCGGCAGTGGCGCATTGGACGCCGCGAGACCCCGCGCTCGAAGATCGCGCCAGAAGTCGCCCGGGATGTTCGCCTTGACCGCGTCATGATCCTCTTTGATCCGCTCCGGCTTGCTCGCGCCCGGGATGATGGCGGCCACGGCCGGATGGGCGAGCGAGAACTGCAAGGCGGCCGCTTTGATCGGCACGCGGTACTCCGCACAGAGCGACTTGATCTTCTCGACCTTCGCCTGGATCTCCTTGGATGCCGGCAGATATTCGAAATGCCTGCCGCCGGCGAGCACACCCGAGCTGTACGGTCCGCCAACGACGATATCGACGCCCTTGGCGGCAGCTGCCGGCATGAGCCGTTGCAGCGCCAGCTCGTGATCGAGCAGCGTGTAGCGTCCGGCGAGCAGGCTCGCATCCGGCTTCACGTCGGCGAGCTGGAGCAGTAGCTCGATCGGCTCGACCCTGTTCGTGCCCAGACCCCAACCCTTGATGACGCCCTGATCACGCAGCTCGGCGAGCGCCACGAACGCGCCTCTTCGAGCCGTGTCGAATACTCCGAGCCAGTCATCGCCGTGGAAGTCCTGCGCGATGTCGTGGACCCACACGAAGTCGATGCGGTCGACGTTCATGCGCGCGAGGCTGTCCTCGATCGACTTCTTCGTGCCGTCGGCGGTGTAGTCGTAGACGATCTTGTTTGGACGTCCGTATCTGAAGATGTCTCCCTTCTCGCCGAGGTCGCGCTCGCTGACGTTCTCGACCTCGTCGAGGATCAGCCTGCCGACCTTCGTGCTCAGGAGGTACTCGCTCCGCTCGTGCTTGGAGAGCTCCTTGCCCAGGCGTACCTCGGACAAGCCTGCGCCATAGAACGGCGCCGTGTCGAAGTATCGCGTTCCGAGCTCCCAGGCCGCAGCTACGGTGGCGGCGGCCTCGTCGTCGGGGATGTTGCGAAACATGTTGCCGAGTGGGGCCGCGCCGAACCCGAGCGGGCCATTCAACAGTGAGTCTCGAACCTTCATCGGTCACCTACACAACCGCAAACTACCTCCCGATGCGCGGCTCGCCAGCGAGCGACGACTCGTGACAACGCTGTGGGAACGTCCGCGACCGACAACCGCTGATACCGAGCCTCGCGTGACCGCGCGCGACGATGGAGCGCGTGCGCAAGGCGATCGGCATCTCGCGTTAGCTAGCGGGTGTGCTCAGTCGGGCACACCGAGGCGGCCGTGGATCAATGCCCGCGCAGGCTGCGCGTAGGGCAGACCGAGCTCCAGCGACCTGCGGACCGCCTTCAGTACGGCGGTTGCCGCTTCGGGGTTCTGGAGCTGGTCCTTCCGTGGATTGCCGTACTTCGGATGAATCATGTCGATGCGGATCGCCGCGGCCAGCCCAGGTCCGAGCAGCTCGCGAACCGCGGACACCGTGCGCGCAGCCGCCCCGCAATCGCGCGCATATGCGGCGAGGCCCTGCCAGAACCCATCGACGTGCTTGCCGTCCTCGATCGTCGCCAGCGTGTTGACGAACGAACGCACGCGAGGCGCGTCACGGCCGGCCCACGCGATTCCGATGTCGACAAAGATCTCGTCCTGCAGCCGCTCGATGGCGAACGTCGCATCGATCGGAGCCGGCCCCGCGAGCTCGCGAGCCATTCCGACGAGGCCGCCACGACCATGAATCCGTCGTTCGTCGAGGAACACGCGCAGATGCGGTAACAGCCAGGCAAGCTCCTGCAGTCGCGAGCGGACGGCACCGACGTCGAGCTCGATCGACCTGAAGATCGTCGGATCTGGACGGAATCGAATCGTCGTGCCTTCGATCTCCGTAGCCCCCAGGCGCCGTAACGTCGTCACGGGCTCACCGCGTTCGAATGCCTGCGCCCATCGCACGCCGTCGCGTGTAGTTTCGACCTCGACGCGCGTACTCACTGCGCTCACGACGGCCAAGCCGACGCCGCGCCAGGCTGCAACATGGACATGCGGAAAGTGCCCGTCGACAGTCCCGCTGGTGCTGAGGGTCGTGAAGATGCGCTCGATCAGATCGGCGGGAATCCCGGGACCGTCATCGCGCACGGTGATCCATGAATCGGGACCGAGGTCGACGGCCACCTCCGTCGCGGCGCGCGCGTAGTACTGGTCGACCGTGTTGCCGACCACCTCGAAGATCAGATGGTAGATGCCAGCGAAGGTGTTCGTGTCGCCGACGTACATGCCTGGACGCCGCCGCACGGCTTCGGCGTCTTTCAGAACCAACGCTGGCTTCGCCTTTCCGTTGGCCTTCATTGCCGGACGCCGAGTCGCGCATCGACGTACGAGCGGACGCGCGAGTAGCGCGGCAAGACCTGTAGCGAGTCGACGATCGCAGCGCGGACCGATCGCGCGACTTCCCGCGTGCACAGCCGGTCTCGAGCGAAACAGTCGTAGCGCGCCTCCGCGACCTCGACGTGAATCACCGCCGCGAGCCCCGAGCCGAGCAGCTCGCGTACGGCCGAGTGTGTTCGTGCGGCCGATCCGACGTCGCGCGCATAGGACACGAGCCCATGCCAGAACCCGTCGACATGCTCGCCGCCGCGAGGTGTGGCGTACATGTTCGCGAATGACCGCAGCTGCGGCCCACCGCGATCCGGCGCCCACGCCATCGCGATGTCGATGCGCGCGATCCCATCGCGACGGTCGACCACGTGCCACATCTCGACCTCCGCACCGCGCGCCTTCGTCATCTCGCGTGCGAGGCCGAGCGGGCCACCGCGCGCATGCAGCCGGCGCTCCTGGAAGTAGACGCGCAGGTGCGGCTTGCACCATGCGAGATCCTGAAGGCGAGCTCTCACGTCCTCGAGATCGATCTCGACCGACGCGAATATCGACGGGTCGGGACGGAATCGCACCTGCATGCCCTGCAGTGACGTCGGACCGAGGCGACGGACCTGCGTCACTGGCTCGCCGCGCTCGTAAACCTGCGCCCACCGCACACCGTCGTAGGTCAGCTCGACCTCGAGTCGGCTCGAGAGCGCGTTCACGACGGCAAAGCCCATGCCGTGGCATCCGCCAAGGCGCACATCCGTGAAGTCCGGGAGATAGCGATACCTCGCGTGGAACCTGGTGAAGAGCGCCTCGATAGCCTCGGGCGGCAGACCGAGCCCGTCATCGCGGACCGTCACCCATCCATTCGACAACTCCACGGCGACCTCGGTCGCTTCGCGTGCGTCGAACTGCGCGACCGCATCGCCGACGAGCTCGAGGATCAGCGTTCGGAGTCCGTCGAAGCTGTTCGTGTCACCAACGTACATGCCGGGTCGTTTGCGTACGGCCTCGAATGGGCTCAGGACCTGGATCGCGTTCGCGTCGTACTCGCTCATCGTCACTCTCCTCCCTGGATGCTGAGCTGAACCAGGCCCGGGCTCGGGCCATGGCGCCACCGACCCACGGACGCGGCACGCGCCGCATGTGAGCGGCTCATCGACAAGAACGGTATCACAGTGCGCTCGAAAATGTTCGGTAATTCTCGGGCGCAAGGCCGCTCCATGTTGGCATCTGGTCGTCTACGGTAAAATATCGGCGAAATCAATTGTGCTCGAATCAACGCGGTGCTACCAACGAATCATGGGGCGCGGAGTTGCCAGGCACGTCCAGCAGGCCCCCGGACACAACCGAGGTGGCAAGCGTCGCGGTGCTGGCCGTCCTGCCAAGGGCCCGCGCTCGAGCGAGCGCCACAAGAAGCGCGCCACGCTGAAGAAGCACGAGCCGGTCCACGTCGTCTTGCGCGCCGACGAGGCGGTCGGCCAGCTGCGCAGGCGCGAGATCTACAAGGCGCTACGCGGCGCGCTCGTGACGACGTTCACGCGCGACGACTTCCGCATCGTGCACGTGAGCATCCAGGGCACGCACGTGCACCTGCTGGTCGAGGCGGACAATCGCCTCGCGCTCGGCGCGGGGATGAAGGCGTTCGGGATCTCGGCGGCGAAGCGGATCAATGCGGCACTACCACCGACCGCCGACGGCAAGCGGCGTCGCGGGACCGTGTTTCCCGACCGCTATCACGCGCAGATCATCAGGACGCCGCGTCAGGCTCGTCACGGCCTCGCGTACGTGCTCAACAACTGGCACAAGCACGGGCTCGTCGCGAAGGACTGGCCGATCGATCCGTTCTCGACGGGGCCGAGCTTCACTGGCTGGCGCGACCTCCAGCCCTCGATGATCGAGTGGCCGCCGACCTACGAGCCGCTGCCGGTGTGGGAGGCAAAGACGTGGCTCCTGCGCGAGGGCTGGAAGAAGCACGGCCTCATCGGCTCGCGTGAAGTCCCAGGCAGCAAGGTGAAGGGCATCGCACTCGCGCTGGCGGAGTAGCCGCAGACCTGCCGGCTGATGCGCGAGCCTGGGCTCTGTCGTGGCCAAGCGTCCTCGCATTGGCGGCGAACCGATCATGAGCTCGCGAGGTGGTTGCAGGCGAACCGCGACGGGTTGCAGGCGAATAGCGACGGCAACTCGAGTTGCGTGCGAGACCGCCGAACACGAGACCGACGAACGCGAGCGAGCCATCTGCACGCCGCCCAACCGCACCACGGCGACCACGGTCCAACCGGGCTCTAAGGCCAATGCCGGTCACTTAGCGCGGCTCCTCGACGACGATTTGGCGGGACGCTTTCGGTCGTAGTTGCTCATTTTGAGCTTCACGGCACGGGGGTAACTGCGCGCACGCCGCTCGGGAAGGACGAAGTGGCCGATGTCTTCTCGCAGGCGGCGTAGGCGTTCGGGGAGTCGTCCCGCGGAGTCGGTGCCCCACATTCGCAGGGCGCTCTCGATGAAGTTGAGCGCCGCGACAAAGCTGATTCGGGTCGGTGGCACGCCGGCTGCCTCGGCAACTCGCTCGGTCTCGAAGCGCACGAGGTTGTAGGCCAGCGCGAGCGCCCAAAGCTCCTGGGCGACGCCGCGCGGCTTCCTACTCCGCGTGGTCTCCTCGCGCCGAAGCATCACGCGTTTGACCTCGTTGTAGCCGAGCTCGATCTCCCACCGCTCGTGATAGAGCGCGATGACCTCCGCCGCTGGAAATCGCTTCGGATCGAGCATCGACGTCAGCAGCAACTGTGGCTTGAAGCCACGCCGCTGGTAGCGAATCGCGCGCATTCGCCACGTCAGCGGCATCGTCGGATCCTTCTTCCGCGCCGCGGGCGACACCTCGAGCTCGACGAGCTCGTCACCGGTAGCGAAGCGCTCGATCCGCGTGCTCGCGAAATCGGAGCGAGCTCGCGTCAGCCAGTGTCGCTCGACGCCGCCGCGCTCCAGGCCGTTCAGGATGCGCGCTGAAAGGAATCCGCGGTCGACGATCGCGAGCGAATGGTCTGGGATCTGCGGCCACAGCTCCTCGGCGAGGGTGATCTCGTGCGTCGCGAACGCGCCAAAACGCGCGCCGGCGAGGACGTGCGATCGCAAGGCCATCAAGGTCACGAGACGAACGAGTGGATAGCCGCTCTCGCCGTTCCACCGCGTGTTTTGCCCGCCGAAGTGCGCACGATTCTCGTCCGAGTCGGGCACGCGAACCGTCGTGCCGTCGACGCCGTACAAGGCGAGCCCACGCCAGTCGTGCTTGCGCGCACTCGAATGTGCCCAGGCCGTTGCGCTGCGCTCGAACAGCCAACGCAGCGGCTCGTCGCCGAGCCGCTCGCGCGCCTGCACGATCGAGCTCGGTGCGACGCGAATTCCGCGGCTCCCCGGCAACGCAAGATCCAACATCGACACCAAGTCGCGCATCGACTGGTCGCGAAACAAACACATGCCGATGACGAGCCAGATGACCTGCTCGGCGGGCAATCGCCGACGACGAATCGTCGCTGTGCCGCTCGCCGCAAGTGCTTCGTCGATCCACTCGGGATCGAGACTGGCCACGAACTTCGGCAGCAGGTCGTCGCTCGGCGGCTCCAAGACTCGGTCGGCGACGCGCGGCATCCACGCATCCTGATCGTCCGGATCTGCCGAAACAAGGCTTCCGGACAACAGCCTGAATTCCGGAGCAAGCTCAGCGGCTTGCCACTAACCGATCGGCATTGGGTCTAGACCCG
>JABFXX010000185.1 GCA_013368795.1 Kofleriaceae bacterium | reverse complement strand
CGAAGTTCGCGATCACCGCCGGCGGCTTCGCGAGGAAGTCGTAGCCGACGTACGCACTCTCGTCGCCGCCGCCGCCGCGCGCCGCGCCGGCATAGCCGTACGCAGCCTGTGCCGCCGGCGCCGGAGCCGCAGCGAACGCACGGCCTGCCGCGGCCACCGCGACTGCGGTCGACGTCGCGCGACGCGCCCACGGGTTGAGGAGGAGGCTCGGCTTGTCGAGCTGGAGCGACGGAAACCGGGTCGCGCTGCGCCGATCGAGCACGTAGCGATACTCGTCGCCGAGCTCGCGGCCGTTGACGTACGCCGCGCCGCGCGCGCGATCGAACCGGAACCCGCGCTGGCGAGGCTCGATGCCGTCCGCTGCGGCTGGCGCCGGGACGAACCGTGTCGCGATCACGTGGATACGCGTGCGCGAGGTCGCGCCGGCGAGCTTCACGCGCAGCGCGTCGTCGATCGCGACGTCGGCGATCGCGGGGACCGTCGGCGACACCTCGACGACTTCACCGGGCGTGACGATCGAGCCGGAGACTGCCGCGCCGGCCGCGGCGACGCGGATCGTGCGCGCGAGGCCGGGCGCGCGTAGCGCGTACTCGCCGGGCGACAGGCCGCGGACGACGATCGCGCCGGCGAGCGGTTCGAGCGTCACCTTCGGGTGCTGCACGGGCGCTCCGCCGCGGGTCTCGACGAGCGACGCGCGCCGGATCACCTCGTCGGCGGTGCGCTCGGGCGCGAGCGGAACGACGACATCGCGATCTTGCGCCGCCTGGATCACGTCGCCGCCACCGTGGAGCGCCATCGGCCAGGTCTGGTGCACACCGCCGAGCGTCGCCGAGATGCTCGCGATCCCGGGCAGCTCGCCGAGCTCGCAGCGGCCCTGCGCATCGGTGGCGAGCTCGACGTTCAGCATCGTCCGCGCCCAGCGATGGACGAGCGTCACGGTGAGCGGCCGCTGCGCGCGCGGCTCGCCGGTCTTGCCGAGTGCGTACAGCACCCAGCCGGTCGTCGTGCGCGCGAGGTACAGCGCCTCGGTCGCGATATCGCCGTGGATCTGCGCGATGTCCGCGGCGAACGTCTGGGCGAGCTCCTGATCGCGCTGCTCGCTGAGAATCTTGACGGTGCCGCGGATCGTCACCGCGACGTGACCGGTCGCCTCGCCGAGCGGCCACTCGAGCACCGCCGCATCGTCGTCGGAGAGCACGAGCGGGAACTGCTTCGTCGTCGTGACGCCATCGCGATCGGTCATGCGGACGTCCCACGTCGCCTTCTCGAGCAGCGCGAGCGATGCGCGAGCGCCCGCGACGGTGAGCTGGACGCGCGCGATCGCACGCGCCGTCACACCGTCGGCAAGCGACTGGCGATCGAGCGACACCGCGAGGCCGAGCTCGTAGGTCTCGCGTGAGAGCTCGATCGACGCGACCGTCGCGATGTCGCCGTGTGCGAGCAGCATCGGCTGCGTCCCCGGCGCCGTCGAGAACGGCACGACGAACGTGCCCTGGTCGTCGGCGCGGTACTCGCGATCGCCGATCCACGCGCGCGCCTCGGGCCTGGGCCGGCCCTGCTCGTCGAGCACCGTGACGACGTGGCCCGCGGCGCCGACGCGCGACACGTGGCGCAACCGCCCCTTGTGGATGACCGCGCGGCTCGCGATGCCGCTGCCGATCAGATCGATCACGTACGTGCCGGCGCGCGCGCACATCGGTAGCTCGATCCGGCGACGCACGCGGCGCACCGGCGGCTCGGTGAACCGCATCGTCTGCTCGTGACTCGCGGCGAGACCGTCGAGATCGAGATCGGTGCCGACCTCGCGGCGGTGATGCTGGAAGTACGCCAGCGGATCGATCCGGAACACTTTGACGAGGAGCTCGGGCACGTGCTTGACGTCGGCGTCGAGCACGATCGGCAGGTCGACGGCGAACCGCAGCGGATCGTGGATGCACCACGCGACCTCGACGCGCTCGCGCAGCTCGGCAGCGCGCGCCGGACCGAGCACGCGCGTCGCGCGGTCTGCATCGCCGGCGCCCGCGAGCAGCTGCGCCGTCGCGACCTCCGCCTCGAACCAGCCGCGCTCGAGGTGCGGTGCGAGCTGATCGGCATGCGCGAGGTCGCGCTGGAGGAGGTCCCTGACGAGCGCCTCGTCGTCGCCGGCCGGCGGCAGATCGGTGATCGCGCGGAAGTCGCTGCCGACCTGCGCGAGCTGATCGTGCGGCAGGTTCTCGATGCGCTGGTACGGCACGAAGCTCGCGCTCCGCGGCAGCGCGAGGTACGCGAGCACGAGCGACAGCTCGGGCATCACGTCGCGGCGCCGGATCGTGTCGAGCAGGTGCCACAGCACGTGTGCCTTGAGCGAGTTGCTCGCCGGCGGCAGCCCCTCGACGAACGCCCACAGCTCGCGCAGGTAGCTCTCGCGTGCGTCGCGATCGAGCGCGAGGTCGACCGTGAGCGGCGGCCGCATGCGCCGGATCACCGCCTCGATCCACGCGCGTTCGGTCTTCACCTTCTTCGCGCGCGCCGCGAGCGCGTGCAGCTGGTCGAGCGTCAGCTG
Source organism: Kofleriaceae bacterium (assembly GCA_013368795.1). Lineage (GTDB taxonomy): Bacteria > Myxococcota_A > Polyangia > Haliangiales > Haliangiaceae > JABFXX01. The sequence goes on along the minus strand of JABFXX010000185.1, from coordinate 9,791 downwards.
CTGATGCGCGGCGACCGAACCGAACGCGGCGTTGTACGCGGCGAGATCGTCGGCGACGACGGCTACGAGCTCGGGCTGCGGCGAGTGACCGAGTCTCGACAGCAGCGTACGGCGCCGCGCGTCGTCGAGCTTGCGCGACAGGAGCTCGTAGAGACCCTCGTCGGTGACCTGCGAGAGATCGCTGCCGTAGTCGACCGCCTCGTCGAGCAGCTTGCCGCCGTCGAATGCGCCGGGCGCGAGCTTGGTCGGCCGCGTCGGATCGACTTCGGCGACCTCGGCCTCGTGCCAGTGCGAGACGCCGAAGCGATCGCGCACGTCATCGGCGACGCGCTCCGGGTCCGCGCCGAGGCGGTACCACTCCTGCCGCTGGCGCAATCGTTCGTATCTCTCGTTCTGACCGTGGCGAGACGGCCAGGCATCGATGATCGCTTCGGCCTCGTCGAGCGCGCCCATGTGTTGCGCGTGCAAGCAGCGGAAATAATCGTGGTCTTCGCTGCCGGGGAGGAGTTGGCCCAGCGCGATTGCACGGTCATCGGACAGGGCTAGCGCCTCGAGGATCTCCAGGTCCATCGTCGGAGCGTATCTGGTAACGTCCGCCGCGATGTTTCGCCTGCTGCTGATTTCGATCCTCGTCGCGGGAGTGGTTTCGCCCGCGGCCGAGGCCGCAAAGGCGTCGTCGGCGAAGGTGACGAAGAAGAAAAAGCAGAAGCGCAAAGCCAAGGACAACCGCACGCCGACGAAGTCGACGAAGGCGAACATGCCGCGCGGGTTCGTGTGGCCACCGAATCGCACGATGGAGGCGATGGCCGACGAGTGCCAGGCCAAGCTCGACGAGCAGGGCATCGCGTACGAGCCAGCCGAGGCCAAGGGTCGCGTGCTGCGGCCGATGCTTCCGCAGGCCGAGCTCGGCGGCATCACGTACACCGCCGTCTACTCGAAGAATCAGGTGTTCGACTGCCAGCTCGTGCTCGCGCTCGCGACGTTCAGCCCGCAGCTCTACGACCTCGGCGTGCGCGAGGTCCGATTCGGCAGCGCGTTCCGCTGGTCGAAGGTCCGGGTCGGCGGCAAGACGAAGAACATCCTGTCGCGCCATGCCCTCGGCATCGCGATGGACATCGTGTCGTTCGTCGACGATCAAGGCGTCGATCACAACGTCAAGCACGACTACAAGGCCGGCGACGAGCTGCTCCACGACATCGAGCGCACGGTCAACGACAGCGGCCAGTTCCGCCTGCTGTTGACGCCGAAGAACGATCCGAAGTCGCACTCCGATCACTTTCATCTCGAGGCGAATCCCGACTACACGGCCGAGGTCACGCCTCGTCCGTCGTCGTGATGCGCGCCGCTGCCGCGCTCGCCTCGCTCGTCCTCCTCGGCGCATGCCCGGCCGACGACACGATGGCGACGCCCGACGCAGGTCCGACCGACGACAGCGGGTCCTCCGGCGACGGCGCGACGTGCGATCGGCCCTCGCTCGACCAGCCCTGGCTGCGCTCGCTCGTCAGTGGCGCCGTGACGAGCCTCGCCGCCTCGCCGCGCGCGACGAGCTCGCAGCGCCAGGCCACGCGCACATATCTACAGAACCAGCTGACGCAGATCGGCTGGACGCCGATGCTGCACAGCTATCCATCGGGCGCGAACGTCTACGCGACGATCCCCGCGACCAACGGTTCGACGAAGCGCATCATCGTCGGCGCGCACTTCGACACGGTATCGAACAGCCCGGGCGCGAACGACAACGCGACCGGCACGGCTGCCGTGCTCGCGGTCGCGCGCTACCTGAAGGACATGCCGTGCCGCAAGGCCAACGTCACGGTCGTCCTGTTCGACGAGGAAGAGGTCGGCCTGTTCGGCGCGCGCGCATTCTCCGCGTCGCTCTCGGCGACCGACGTGCTCGCCGTTCACACCGTCGATCAGATCGGCTGGGATAGCGACAACGACAAGCGGTTCGAGCTCGAGCTTCCGACAGTCGCGCTCGAGAACGAGTACCGCGCGGCCGCTCAGATCGTCGGCGTGCCGGTCACGATGACGTCGACGCAGGGCACCGATCACGAGGCGTTCCGCGAGGACGGCTTCCCCGCGATCGGCCTCACCGAGGAGTACGTCGGCAACGACACGTCGCCCTACCGGCACACGAGCCAGGACACCGCCTCGACCGTCGACGTCGACTACCTCGTGCTCGGCACGAAGCTCGTCGCGCAGGTCGTGATGACCGAGCTGTGACCTTGCCGTTACCCGTGCCCGTGCCCTTGCCCCCAACCGATGAGCGGACACGGCGGGTGTCACCCAACCGATGAGCGGACGCGCTGCGGCCTGCCGAGAGCCGGTCCCAGCGGGAGCGGCAGGGGCAGGGGCACGGGCAGGGGCAGGGGCAGGGGTTAATGGCGTAGCGGACCGCGGCCATCGCGCGGGATGCGCTTCGCGATCGTCTGCATCACCCAGAGCGTGCGCACGAGCGCGGGCGACAGCGCGGGCTTGCCGCTCGTCATGAACCCGACCGCGATGTCGCGCGCCGGATCGGCGTACACGAACACGTTCGTGAACCCGAGGTGGCCGAACGCGCGCGACGTGTTGAACCCGTACGGGCTCGCGAACCGCGCGCCGAGGATGAAGCCCATGCTGTAGCGGATCGGCGCGCCCATCGTCAGGTCGAGCTCGAAGAACGTCTGCTCGGCGATCGCGCGCTGGATCGTACGCGTCTCGAACACGCGCACGCCGTCCAGCTCGCCGCCGTCGAGCAGGAGCTGCATGAACCGCGAGGCCTCGTTCGCCGTCGTGACGATGTTCCCCGCGGGCACGACGCTCGTGAGAAACCTCGGGTCGTTCGACACGCGCACCGCCTCGACGAAGTGCACGCTCAGCATGCGCCGCAGCACCTGCGACAGCGGCGGCAACACCGGCGGCCCGGTGAACGCGTTGAGCGCGACCTCGTGCAGCCGCGACGCGGGCACGCCGAAGTTGAACGCGTCGAACCGCAGCGGCCCGAGGATCTCGTCGCGCATCACGTCGCGCAGCGACTTGCCGGTCACCTTCTCGATGACCGCGCCGAGCACGAACCCTCCGGTCAGCGCGTGATACGCGAGCCGCTGGCCTGCGCGCCACCGCGCCTTCTGCTGCGACAGCAGCGAGAGGATCTCGTCGGGCCGCTCGAGCAGGCCGACGTCGGCGAACTGCGGTGGGATGTGAGGGATGCCCGCGCGATGCGTCAGCACGTGGCGGATCGTGATGCGGTGCTTGCCGTGCTCGCCGAACGCGGGCACGTAACGCGCGATCGGATCGTCGAGGTGCAGAAGGCCGCGCTGATCGCACAGGTGCACGAGCATCGCGGTCACCATCTTCGACGCCGAGAACATGTTGAACAGCGTGTTCGGCGTCGCGATCACCTTGCGCGCATCGGGCGCATCGTGAGGCGCGTTGCCCGCCACGTGGCCGAGCGAGCGGTCGAGCACGACCTTGCCGCGCCGGCGAATGCACAGCGCGAGCGCCGGATAGAGGCCTGTTCGGTACGCCCCGACCGTCGCACGCCAGATCGCGTCGATCGTCTTGCGATCGAGCCCGACGCTCGCAGGGTCGACCTCGGAGCCACGATCAGCAACTTGCTCGGGTGGCACGGTCCGCACCAACGTCTCGAAGTGCGAACGCAGGGACATCGTCCCGATCATACCCGAATGAGGTACAGTCGACGGTGATGGCGGCGCGGCACAACCTCGACGAGATCCGGGCGGCGGTGCGCGCGAAGGGCTTGCGCGCGACGCCCTCGCGGCTCGCCGTGCTAGAGCTGCTGCGCGCGTCGGACGCGCCGATGTCTCACGGCGACGTCGCCGATCGCCTCGCGAACCAGGCGTGGGACCGCGCGACGATCTATCGGAACCTCACCGATCTCGCCGAGGTCGGCCTCGCGCGGCGTACCGATGTCGGCGATCACGTGTGGCGCTTCGAGGCGACGAGCGGCGAGCACGAGGCGACCGCGCATCCGCACTTCGTCTGCACCGAGTGCGGCAGCGTCGAGTGTCTGCCGGAGATCGAGCTCGCCGTGCGTCGCGCGAAGGCGCCGCGCTCGGTCAAGCAGCGTCAGGTCGAGGTGCAGGTTCGCGGTCTCTGCGACGCGTGCAACTGACTATGGGATCACGCGGATACAGGTCTCGTACCACTCGAGGCCGAGGCGCTCGTCGCGCTGGACGAGCCAGAAGTCGAAGTCCGTCACTCCGTCGAGATCGTCTTTGCTCGGCGCGGTCCACTCGGTCCACAGGATCGCATCGTTGCCGAACGCGTCCTTCGGTCCGCCGGTCTCGCCCGCCGAGAACTTTCCGCCCGTCCCGAGCCACTGATACGTCGGGCTCTCCGTGAACATCCGGCTGCCGCCGTCGGTCGTCGGCACGACGTACGCTTCGCGCGTCAGCTGGTTCTCGACCGGCGTGATCCGCACGGTCTGGTGAGGCGCGACCTGGAGTGGCATCGCCTGCGCGTTGCAGCGCCCGAACACCATCGGCAGCGGCTCGCCACCCTCGATGTTCGCCTCGAGGCGATCGATCGACGGGTTGTTGTTCGCCTTGATGTCGGCGGGAATGCGAGGCATGAGGCGCAGCGCCTTCGCCGCGTAGAGATCGTTGCCCGGGTCCGCACCCTCACCGCCGACCTTCAGCGACACGCCGTAGTAGATGCCGCCGAGCCCGTGCAGCTGGTCGTGCTCGTACGAATCCATCGCGACGCCGAGCAGATTGCCGTCGGCCGGGATGGTCCCGCACAGCATCGGCGGACCGAGCGGTACGTCCGGGTCCTCCCACACGCCGCTGCCGAACACCGACTGCGGGCCATCGGCCGGGCAGCGCTCGTCGCTGTTGAGATTACACAGCGTCATCGACCAGCGGATCTTGCGGTCGAAGTTGCGGTCGGCGAGCAGCGCACAGACGCGCGTCGGCTGGACCTGTGCGAGCAACGTCGTGGGCGGCTCGGGGTTCGTGACGTCGACCTGGACGAGCTGCTCGGGCAGGTCGGCCTGCATCGCGAGCACGCGGAAGTCGCGGACGATGTTGGGATCATCGAACGAGCTGCACGCCGCGAGCGGCAGAAGCAGGAGCGCGCGCTTCACCAGGCACCTCTCACACCGATCGTCGGAAAGATCGGAAAGCTCGTGATCGGCGTCGACTCGCGATACCGATAGTCGTAGTCGGTGCCCTCGGCGTTCTTGCGATTCGTCACGTTCAGAACGTCGAGGTATACACCGAGGCTCCACAGCTCGAATAGCCATGTCTTCTCGGCGCGGACGTCGAGCTGAATGTAGGTTGGGACGCGGGTCGACCGCGCCTCGGTCACGGCCTCGTAACAGCCGCAATCCGCGTCGAACGTGGCACCGATCACTCGCCCATCCGGGCGACCCGAGGCGAGCTGGAATCGCGCACCGAGCTCCCAGCCGCCGCCCGGCTTGAAGCTGGTGACCGCATTCAGCACGTGCGGCTGATCGAAGCTCGTCGGGAACCAGTTCTCGCCGTCGCGGTTCGTCTGACGCGACCGGCTGAACGTGTACGAGAGCCAGCCGAACACGCGCTCGCTGATCTCGCGCTTGATGATCGCCTCGAGCCCGTACGACGCGCGGCGACCGGAGTTGCGAAAGTTGACGTACGAGAACGTGCCGTCGTCGTTCTGGATGACGTCGGGCGTGAACACGACGACGTCGCGCCGATCGACGTAATAGATCTCGCTGTCGAGCGACCACAGACGGTCGGGCTTCCACTCGTAGCCGAGGCCGAACTGGTAGCCCTTCTCGAGCTGGACGTTCGGATTGCCGAACCGCGCGTCGAGCGCCTCGGGCTGCGGCGGCTGCGTGAACTGGCCAGCGTATGCCTTCACCGTCCACCGAGGATCGAGCTTCATGCGCGCGACGAGCCGCGGATCGATCGACGAGCGCTCGTGGCCGTCGAGCAGGTAGCCGTCGACGCGCAGGCCCGGGATCAGCTTGAGTCGCTGGGTCACGTCGATCCCGGTCTCGACGTACGCGCCGATGCCGAGCGTCTGCGAGCCGCGGAACAGCTGCGACGGCGGAATGTCGATACCCTGGGTCGAGATCAGGTTGTCGTCGACGGGAACGAGCGCCTCGAAGCTCGTGATGCGCGACAGCAAGTCGATGCCGGTGTCGAGCGAGAGGCGAGGACTCACCTTGCCGTTGACGCGCATGCGATAGGACAGCGCCTTGTTCTTCACCGAGAGGCTCGTGAACGGGCCCGATGCCTCTGCCTGCGCGCCGGCAAACGTGATCGAGTCGGTGCCCCACGATGGCGACAGCGTCAGCTTGAGATCGCCGCCGAGCGGCCGCACGTACGTGCCGATCACGCGGAAGAACTTCACCGCGGTGTCGAGGTTCGTCGACGAGTTCGTGTCGGCGGACTTCTGGAACACGTGCAGCCTGTCGGACGATCCGATCGCGAACAGCGACAGCCGGCCTTCCTTCTGGAGATTCCAGTCGACGCGTCCCTGATAGTCGTAATAGACCGGCGTCACGATCCGCTGCGAGCCCGCGCTCGGCTCGGGCAAGAACAGCGGCAGGACGAAGTCGATGTACGAGCGCCGGCCCGCGATCGCGGCAGACACGTTCTTCGTGATCGGCGCGCGGATGTAGCCGCTGCTGTCGATCAGGTCGACCTTCGCCGAGCCGTGGATGCCGTCGCTCTTCGTCGGCCGCGTCTCGATCGCGACGACGCCACCGTGGTGGCGACCGAACCTCACCGGGAAGCCGCCGGGGTAGAGGTCGATCGACTCGACCATCTCGGCGTTGAAGATCGACGGTCCACCGAGGAAGTGGAACAGGCCAGGCACGCTGTGACCGTCGATGAAGATGCCGGTGTCGTCGGGATTGCTGCCGCGCACGAGCAAGAGGCCGAGGCCGAACGGCGCGCGCTGCATGCCGGGCAGCGTCTGGATCACGCGGATCGGATCGCCGAACGTGCCCGGCACGCTCGTCAGCTGCTGACGGCGCAGCGTGCGCTTCGTGACCTCGAGCTGTTCGCGCTCGCCCTCGACGATCGTCTCGTACGGATTGCCGCCGCGCGGCCGCAGCCACAGCCGGACCTCGACGCTCTCGCGCTTGGCGATCACGATCGGCCGCTCGAACCGGTCGAACTTCGGATCGACCGCGAGCACCTGGTAGTGACCGGGCGCGACGCCGTGGAAGTAGAACGAGCCGTCCTCGCCGGTGACCGCGTCGAGGCCGAGCTCGGCGATCGATACGATCACGCCGGCGAGCTTGCGCCGCGTGCCGCGCTCGAGCGCGACGCCCTCGATCGAGATCGGTTGCGACATCGGCCCACCGTGGTTCGGCGGCCCGGCTTTCTCTTCGATCGGCTTCTTCGGCTCGGGCGGAGGCTCGGCCTCCTCGACCTGCTCGATGATGAAGTTGATCGTCGTCTCGACGGCGATCGCGCCGGGCTTGCCGTCGACCTCCGCGGGCTCGAACACGTACTGCAGCGCTGCGGCAACCGCGGCCTCGTCAAAGCCGTCGCCGACCTTCTCGAGGACGTCGACCGACGTGACGAGACCGGCGTCGTCGATGTGGATGCGAACCTTGACCTTCGCTTCCTTGCCCTCCTCGAGCGCGGCGGGCGGATAGTCCGGCGCGACGGCCTGCAGGAGCTTCGGCTGTTTCGTGATGACGCCGGTGACCTTCGGCGGCGGTGGCGCGTCGGGCGCGCGAACGTCGTCGGCGCGCGCAATCGTGCACAGCGCGACGAGCGCGGCGCTCGCGACGACCACCTTGAGCATCTGCCGGAGTATTGCTCAGGTCGTCGTGATCTGCCGCAGATGAACGAGCAGCTTGTCGAACATGCCCTTCATCGCGCCCTCGAGCGCTTCCTTGCGGATTGCCGCGAGCGGAACCTTCGCGCTGTACTTGCGCGTGACCTTCGCGCCGCCCGACAAGAACGAGAGCATCTTGCCGGTCTGATCACAGATCGCGAGGCGGAGCTCGGCGGCGACTTCGATGTTGCCGCCGCTCTGGGTCATCTCGAGCTTCGTGACCGAGACGTCGATCGTGCGTGCATCGAGGCCCCAGCGTTCAGCCTCGGTCTGCACCATCGTCACCTGCCGTGCGCTGCGGAGCGAGTCCTCGAGCGCGGCCTTGATGATCTCGGCGTGCTGCTTGCGCGTGGCCTTGTCGGTGCCGCCGGGCGAATCGTCGTTCGTGCCCTTCACGGTGACGTAGAGATCGGGCGCGCCCTCGACCGCATGCGGCGAGCGACCGAAGCCGGTCGTCTTCTTGCGGGCCTGTGCGGGCTGGGCCGCGATCAGCGTGTCGTCCTTGATGTTGTTCGCCTTGGCGACGGCGACCGCGGCCTGCCGTGCCTTCGTGCGAACCGTGTCGTCGACGTCATCGGTCGCGGTCGCCTTGAGCAGCGGCAGTGCCGCCTTGTGGCCGAGCTTGCCCAGCGCGGTCGCCGCGATCGCGCGGACCTGCGGGCTCGGATCCTTGAGTGCGGTGACGAGCGGCTTCATCGTCCGCTTGTCGCCGAGGCGCGCGAGTGAGAGCACCGCAGACAGCCGCGTCTTCTCGCTCGAGCTCGACAGCATCGACGTCAGATCGGTAATGCGATCGCCGGCGAATGCGGGACCTCCGAGCATCGCGATCGCCAGGACCACCATGGCGACGAACCGTCCAACGCGATTCCCTCCGAGCATGCCCGTGCCCGATTAAGTGCTCCGCGCGAGATCGAAGTCAATGTTTTCTACCTGCGCGATCCGTGCGCAAACATGTATGGTGAAGTGGTGTTGGATCAGCCGTTGCGTCTGGGGACGCTGGCAGCAGCACTCGTGCTTGCCGTGGTCATCATCTATCTGCGGTTTTGTGGGGACTTGTCATTGCCCGACAAGCCACCACCTCCGACGGGACCGAGTGGCACGCAACGCGAGCTGCTGACGAAGTCGACCGAATCAGCTCCCGTTTACATGGAGTTCCTCGTGAATGACGCCGCGACTGCAGGCGTCAGAGCTCCATCGATCGAAGAGATGACGAAGAAGCTGTCGTATCGAGTCGACGATGCGCGTCACGTGCTCGAGCCCGGTCAATCACCGATCGATGTTGCCGGACTTCGCCTGCATCTCGAGCGCACGAGTGATCAGGTCGTGCTCGTGATCGACAACTTGCTCGCGAGCGACATCGCGTACGAGGTGACGACCTCACCGAGCACGGGCGCACAGGCGTGCAACTCCGTGCGACCGCTGCCGTTCAACGCGATGGTGATCGCCAAGGGCGGGTCCGAGCGCCGCACCGAGTGTGCGTGGCGTGACGGCATGACGATCGTCGTCACCAAGGCGGAGTCGATCGAGGTCCAACCGCTGTCGGCCTGGTACTTGAGCCAAGTTCCTCCATCGACGCTCGGAATCGAGGACCGGATCGCGCGCGGCCATCGCGGCGTTCAGACCCAGGATTCCTGCTCCGCCGTCCTCTCTCAGGTGGTCCGGACGGGTATCGATCGCGGCCAGATCGGCTGGCGGGATCTCGTGGACTTCTACTCCCGGCACCGCTGCCAGACGTATCAGTTTCCTCCGTCATATCGAGCATTTAGATCGGACGGCGAGCGGGGTCTGCCAGCGGTTGACGGATGAAAAGTCGAGTTTCCGCGGAGATAGACTTGCGCTTGCCCCGGACCCGCGTTTAGCCTGTTCCTAGTTACGCGGAGTTACGGGTGACCAAGTCCGAGCTCATCGAGAAGATCTCAGAGACGCTGAAGCTTCCGGCCGGTAAGGCGGAGGCCATCGTCAACACTATCTTCGACTCGATGGTGAAGGCACTAGAACGCGGGGAA
>JABFXX010000524.1 GCA_013368795.1 Kofleriaceae bacterium | reverse complement strand
AACGTGCTCGCGATGCTGATCGCGACCATCGGTCTCGCGATCCCGCTCACGGCGAACATGCACACGCCGAAGCTGATCGAGATGTTCCTCAGGGACCGCATCAACCGATGGGTCCTGTCGTTCATCGCGTTCGGCGCCGCGCACGTGCTGTGGGTCGAGTACATGATCGGCCCGAAGTTCACGCCGATCTGGGCGTTCCAGCTCGCGATCTTCATGGCGATCGTCGGCTGGGCGATCCTGTTGCCGTACTTCTTCTACGTCGTACGGTTCGTCGATCCGTCGCGCCTGATCATCCGGCTGCGCGACACGACGATGTCGGTGGTCGCGAAGGTCGCCAACCGCACGTCCGATCCGACCGACGCACAGACCGACATCTCGACGCGCGTGAACCAGCTCGGCACGATCATCATCAAGTCGCTCGACCGCAACGATCGCGACGTCGCCGCCGAAGGCACGTGGGCGATCAAGAAGATGCTCGACGACTACGACCAGTACAAGAAGCGCATGCCGAAGGAGTGGTTCAAGGTCGACCGCGCCGACTTCATCGGCCTCTCCGACGAGGGGCTCGAGATGCTGACCGAGAACCGCACGTGGTTCGAGATGAAGTGTCTGCAGCAAATCGAGCACGGCTTCCTTCGCGCGCTGCGTGGCGCCGACGACACCGTCTCGACGTTCTCCGACGCGACGCGCGTGATCGCGTGCAAGGCCGACGCGCACCACGACGAGCAGGTGATCCGCCTGTGCATCCGGTTCTTCAACAACTACCTGCGCGAAGCGATCAAGGCGCGCAACCTGCGCGCGGTCTACGACGTGTTCTATCAGTACCGTCGACTCGGTCGCGATATCGTCGACCGGCCCGAGCTGATCCGCGAGATCGGCGCGCACTTCGCGTACTACGCCGACATGGCGCGCGACTACGACCTCCTGTTCGCGCCGCAGCTCGTGCTGTTCGACCTCGGCTGGGTCACGCGTCGCGCCTACGAGCGCGCGTCGCCGGTCGCGGGCGAGCTCCTGAGGCACATGCTCGCGCTGCCGCATCGTACCGGCACCGACCTCCACTCGATGGCGGTGAAGGCCAAGCTGATCCTCGGCGGATTCTTCATCGAGAACGGTCTCGGTGCCGAGGCGGATCTCGTGCGCAAGAACCTGTCCGATGTCGATGCGTCGCACATCGAGCGCGCCGAGAAGGAGCTGCTCGCCGCCGATCGCTCGTTCTTCGAGGTCACCGATCGCCAGCTCAACCTCGAGTTCGTTCCGCCGGAGCGCCGCGAGCCGCTGAAGCAGTTCTGCGACTCGCTCCAGCAGAACGCCTAGGGTCGAATGTGGATCGACGGCTGCTCGGCGGGCGCCGACTTCTTGTCGACCTTGAGCGAGCCGGTCGGCGACGACCACATGAGATACCCGACGATGCCGAGCGCGACGAGCGCGACGATCAGCAGCACGCCGAACGGCACGCGATCGCCGAGCGTCTTGCGGCCGAAAAACCGGCCGGCGCTGCGCTTGTGGATCGTCGACGTCACGTCCTCGACGAAGGTCTCGGGCGGCTTTGCCTTGCGCATGCCCGAGATGTGTTTGCGCTCCTCCTCGGCGGCGACCATCTCGTCGTGCGTGGTCTTCCACTTGTCGTCGGACGCGATCTTCTTTGCGATCTCGTCCTTCTCCGCCGGAGGCAGCGCGCCCGCGAGGTAGTCAGCGACCTTGGAGATCATCTCGTCTTCGAGGTCGAGCTGTTCGGCGTTCTCACTCATGCTGCTCTCCTACGTGACGCTGGAGCTTCTTGCGCAAGACGAGGCGTGCGCGATGCAGGCGCGACTTCACCGTGCCATCCGGCAGGCCGGTGATCTCGCAGATTTCTTCGATCGACAGATCCTCGACGTCGCGCAGCACCACGACGACGCGCTGATCCTCCTCGAGGCTGGCGATCGCGTCCTGGATCAGCTTCTCCATCTGCGCACCCTCGAGCGCGCGATCGGGCGATGAGGGGATCGGCGTACCGATCGCACCGTTGCTGCCCGTAGAGGTCTCGTCGAGCTCGTCGCGATCTCGGTCGTGGCGCCGCGCCAGGTACTTGATCCGGTTCTTGCAGTGATTGACCGCGACCCGGTAGAGCCAGGTCGAGAACTTCGACTCCTCCCGGAAGTCCTCGATGGTCTTGAAGACCGCGATGAAGACCTCCTGGGCGACGTCCTCCGCCTCGGCCCGGTTGCCCAACATCCGGAAGGTGATGTTGAAAACCCGGTCCCGGTGCTCGGATACCAGCTCTCGGAAAGCCCGTTCATCCCGGTCACGGAGGCGCCGGAGTAGCGTGCGCTCGGGCTCAGCAGACATGTGGCAGTGCGAGCATAACCGTGTGGATCGATAGACAACCGGGCGGTGTCCGGGTTTCGGCCTACCCGGTTGGAGCAGTGCCTCCCGGCCGGGCCTGATAAGCCCGGATAGGCCCAGGAGCCCCCTTTACGGTGGCTTTTCGCCAAATGTGCCTGTAACTTTCCGTTTGCCACGGTTCGTCGGTCTGCAGGCTGCTCGCATGTTCGCGTTTGGCTAGGTCCCGGTGCTCAGTGGGCAACAGATTTCGAAACCCGCTTCCGAGCACAGTAGGCCCCTCTGGGGCGGGATAAGTCACGTAGGGCCAGACCGAGCAAGCTGATGAACACTCGTCTGTACGTTGGAAACCTCTCGTTTAACACCACCGCCGATGGCGTCCGCACTGCCTTCCAGCAGTTCGGCAACGTCAGCGACGTGCACCTCGTGACGGATCGCGAGACCGGCCGCAGCCGCGGCTTCGCGTTCGTCACGATGGGCACCACCGAAGAAGCCGCCAAGGCGATCGAAGGTATGGACGGCAAGACCCTCGACGGTCGCCCGCTTCGCGTCAACGAGGCCGAGCAGCGCCAGCAGCGCGGCGGCGGCGGCGGTGGCGGTGGTGGCTTCCGCGGCGGTGGCGGCGGTGGCTACGGCGGCGGTGGCGGTGGTGGTGGCTACGGCGGCGGCGGTGGCGGCCGCGGTGGCTACGGCGGCGGCGGCGGTGACGACCGCGGTGGTGGTGGTGGTCGCGGTGGTCGTCGCGGTGGTCGCGGCGGCGGTGGCGGTGACGACTGGGGCGGCGGCGGCGGCGATCGCTGGTAATCAGTACTCGGTAGTGCGGGCCCGCTAACCCGCACAAAGTGAAAAAGCCGGCTCTCGAGGCCGGCTTTGTCATTTTCGGCGGCAGAGGCCCGGGCTACTCGCCGGCGAAGTCGCCCCCGCCGGTGGCGCCCAGGCGAGGACCGAAGAAGCGCAGGCTCGCCATCAGCATCGTCTCGTCGGTCCCGGTCACCGCGTGGCGCACCGCGAGGTCGATGCCGAACTTCATGCCGGTGACCCCGAGGCCGCCCGAGAGGTAGGTCGAGTCGAGGCCGTTGTCGCGCAGCGCGCCGATGCGCAGCGGGAAGCCGGTTTGCCCGCTGGACGAGCGCATGAACAGCTCGGCACCGCCGCCGTAGCGCGCGGAGTGATCGTCGCCATCGAGCTTCCACCGTGCGTCGAAGCCGAACGCGAGGTTCGGGATCGGTCGCGCGTAGAGGCCGCCGCCAACGGCGCGCGCGAACTCGGGCGACTTCTCGCCCCACAGGTTGTAGCCGGTGACGCCGAGGCTCACGACATCGGTCACGCGGATCGTCGTGCCGACGTCGAACGTGAAGCCGCTCGCCTTGGGCTCGTCCATGAGCTCCGACTTGAAGTTGAAGTACTTGATCGTCGTGCCGAGCAGGATGCGCGGCGTCGCCGGGTACGCGAACGAGCCGCCGGCGATATGCGTGCGCCGGCTCATCGTCGTGCCGCCGAGCTCGGGGCTCGAGCCGGCGTACTGGTAGAAGAAGCAGCCCGGAGCGGCGTTGGTCGAGTCGCACGCCGAGATCCCGATGAGCGACGCGGCATCCGAGAACCGATAGCCGTAGCCGCCTTCGAACACGAGCTCGCGCGTCAGCGGCAGACCTGCGGGGTTGAGACCGATCGCCGTGCTTCCCGTGGCGCCACCGCGCATCGCTTCGCCGACCGCGATCTCGCGCGGGCCGAGCGAGTCGACGAGCGCGTCACCCTCCGCATGTGCGCTGCGAAGCAACGCTCCGACGAGAATGAGGGAACTGCTGACGAGCCGCATTTCCCAAGAGTGTTGGCGCGTTTCCGTCGGCCGCGCAAGAAACCGTTATCGCTCTGCCAAATAGGCGCGTGGCATATCCACTGCACGACAGAGAGGCATGAACGGCACAACCGATGTCTTGGAATTGCTTAGCTCTCAACACGATGAAGTCGACGAATTGATCGCCCAGATCGAGGACAGCGACGATTCCGACGAGAAGGAGGAGCTGTTCCGCCAGCTCGCCGACAAGCTCGCCGCGCACGCGACGATCGAAGAGAAGATCTTCTATCCGAGCGTGATGGAGGACGACACGCACGAGCAGCTGCTCGAGTCCGCCGAGGAGCACCTCCAGATGAAGCGAATCCTCGCCGACATGCTCGCGCTCGACGCCGACGACGAGCATTTCGACGCGAAGCTGTCCGTCCTCAAGGAGGAGGTCCGCCATCACGCGCGCGACGAGGAGGAGGGCAAGCTGTTCCCGGTGGTGCGCAAGTCGTTCAGCAAGGACGAGCTCGCCGCGCTCGGCAACGAGTGTCTCGCGATGTTCGAGCAGCTGATCGATCAGGAGCCGCGCATGAACGTGCCGGCGGAGACGACGCAGGCGGCATCGCTCGATCTCGCGATCTGAGCGGTCCGGGATGCGTGCTTCAGCCCGCGCGGTTCGCCGATGCGGGCTGATGCTCGTTTCGGCTCTGCATGGCGACGCGGTCGAGGATGATCGATAGCTCGCCGCTCGCCTCGAGCCGCACCTCGCGCACGTTCTTCATCGACGTGTCCATCGCGTGACGGCGTACCGCCTCGTCGATGTCAGGCTGGCTGATCCCGGCGCGGTTCATCGCGTCGACATTGTAGATACCGTCGCGGTAGACGACCGAGCTCTCGCCCTTCACGATCTTCTCGATCAGCCGGCTCCGCGCGGTCGCCATCGCGACGAGGCGGTGCAACATGCACAGCACGAAGCAGGCGGTGACCGTCGGCACGACCGGCGACGCGCCGACCACCGCGCGCGACAGGACCGCGCCGAGCGTTATCACGATGACCGAGTCGAACGACGACTTGCGGCCGAATGCGCGCATGCCGGTCATCCGGCACAGCGCGATCACGAGGAAGAACGCGACGAACGCGCGCGCTCCCATCTGGAACGCATCGAGGTGCTCGCCGACACCGAACAGTCGCTCGATGACGTTCAACGCTTCGCCTCCTTGACGAGCTTCAGCGCCGCCTTCGGCTCGATGGTGCCGATCAGCTTGATCTCGCGACCCTGGCGCTCGACATAGGATGTGAAGAACGAGCCGATCTGCTCGCGCAGCTGGTAGCCGATGTCGTCGAGCGAGCTCCACTCCGCGCCGCGCAGCGCGCTCGTCGGGATCGCGACGAGCCGGTCGTTGCGCACGAGCTTCGAACCTCCGCCCTCCTTCGACTGCTCGACCTCGAACGCGCCGAGCACGCGGCACTCGACGAGGACGCCGACCGCGAGCGGTGCGTCGGCGAGCACGAGCACGTCGAGCGGATCCCCGTCCTCTGCCTTCGTACCGGGGATGAAGCCGAAGTCGAACGGAAACGCCATGCCGAGCGGCAATACGCGACCCGCTCGATAGCCGCCCGCATCGGGCTCCCACTTGTACTTGATGCGACTGCCAGCGGGCGTCTCGATGACCGCATTGATCGTCACGTCGCCCGCGAACGCGCCGACGTGCACCGGATCTCGGTAGGCCATATGGGATCGATCTGCACGCGTCGATCCACCAATCCGCATTCGGATGGGGTGGTGGTACGCGCACTGCATCGGAGAGACCCCGATGTCCTCGAGGCGCGATGACGTCCTTGCGCGGTTTCAGCGTGTGCGCGAGCGCTCGCTGAGCTTGGCTGCTCCGCTGAGCGCGGAGGATGCGCAGGTGCAGCCGATGCCCGACGCGAGCCCCACGAAGTGGCATCTCGCTCACACGAGCTGGTTCTTCGAGACGTTCGTGCTGGTGCCACTCGGCGAGAGGCCCATCGATCCGTCGTTCGCGTTTCTGTTCAACAGCTACTACGAGGCCAAGGGCGCACGCGTCGAACGCGCACGGCGAGGGCTCCTGACGCGCCCCGATCTGAAGACCGTGCTCGCGTATCGCGCGGAGATCGATCAGCGCGTCGCGCACGCGCTCGTCGAGAACCGGCTCGGTCGCGAGGCGCTCGAGGTCATCGACCTCGGCATCGCACACGAGGAACAGCATCAGGAGCTGATGCTGACAGACGCGAAGTACGTGCTCGGCACGCAGCCGCTGCAGCCTGCGTATCGCACCGATCTCGAGGCCGCTCGGTCTGGCACCGCCGCGCCGAGCAACTGGGTCGACTTCGAGGGCGGCATCGTCGAGATCGGTGCGCGCGCCGGCGAGCTCGCATTCGACTGCGAGCGCCCGCGTCATCGCGTGCTCGTCGAGCCATACCGGCTCGCGACGCGTCCGCTGTGCAACGGTGAGGTCCTGGCGTTCATCGACGATGGCGGCTACGACGAGGCCTCGCTGTGGCTGTCCGACGGCTGGGCGACGATCCAGCTGGAAGGCTGGCGTGCGCCGCTCTACTGGGAGGAGCGCGACGGCGTCTGGTTCCAGTACACGCTCGGCGGTGTTCGCGAGGTCGATCCCGCGGAGACCGCGTGTCACCTCTCGTACTACGAGGCCGACGCGATTGCGCGGTGGTCGTGTGCGCGGCTCCCGACCGAGGCGGAGTGGGAGCACGCGGCATCGGGAGTCGCGATCGAAGGCCACTTTGCCGACGACGATCGGCTGCATCCGCGCGCCGCCGACCGCGACGGATTGCGCCAGCTGTTCGGCGACGTCTGGGAGTGGACGCAGAGCGCGTACGCGCCATACCCGGGCTTCCGCCCACTGCCGGGCGCGCTCGGCGAATACAACGGCAAGTTCATGTCGAGCCAGCTCGTGTTGCGAGGCGGCTCGTGTCTGACGCCGCGCGGCCACGTGCGCGCGAGCTATCGCAACTTCTTTCCGCCATCGGCGCGCTGGCAGATGACCGGCGTGCGCCTGGCGGCTGATGGAGGCCTGTCATGAGTGTCACCGCCCGAGTACGCATCTCCGAAATCATCGAGGACGACGTCCTCGACGGCCTGCGCGCCCGCACGAAGCGCCTGCCATGCCGGTTGCTCTACGACGCGCACGGCGCGGAGCTGTTCGAGCGGATCACGACGGTCGACGAGTACTACCCGACGCGGACCGAGCTGCGTCTGCTCGACGCATTCCTGCCGGCGATCGCCGCGGACGTCGGTGTGTCGGCGCGCGTGATCGAGCCGGGCAGCGGCGCGAGCATCAAGACGAAGCGCCTCTTGCGTGCGCTCGATCGGCCGGCGAGCTACGTCGGCGTCGACGTCGCAGCGGAGATGCTCGCGAGCGCCGAGAAGATGCTGCGCGCGGAGTTCCGCGATCTCGACGTCCACACGATCGCGGGCGACTTCACGAAGCCGTTCAAGCTGCCGATGCCGCGACGGCCGATCGGCAAGACGCTCGTGTTCTTCCCGGGCTCGACGATCGGTAACTTCGAGCCGTACGCGGCCGTCGACTTCCTCGGTGGCCTCGCGAGGGTCGCCGGTGCCAACGCGCGCCTGTTGCTCGGTGCCGACGGCACGCGCGATCCCGAGGCGCTGGTGCCCGCGTACGACGACAGCGAGGGTGTGACCGCGGCGTTCAACAAGAACATCCTCACGCACCTCAACCGCACGCGTGCTGCGACGTTCGATCTCGATCTGTTCGAGCACCGTGCGGTGTGGAACGAAGCGCAGTCGCGCGTCGAGATGCACCTCGTCAGTCAGTGCGACCAGGAGGTCGATGTCGGCGGCGAGCGCATCCACTTCGCCGCGGGCGAACCGATCGTCACGGAGTACTCGTACAAGCATTCGCTGCACGCGATGCGCGGTTTGCTGATGGCGGCGGGCTGGCAAGTCCGCGCGGTCTACACGGCTCCGGACCATCCGATGCGGCTGTGGCTATGCGAGCCGCGTCAGGCTCTGGGGTAGAGTCCCGAGCAGATGGCCAAGTCCGACTCGCCGCTCGTGCAAGCGGCAACCGAATTCGACGAGGAGCTCGCGGTGTACGCGCGACTCGGCGAGCTCTTCCTGAAGACCCCGCTCAACACGCTCAAGCACCTCGAGCGGGCGAACACGACGATCGGCGAGATCGCGGACTGCGAGCAGCGCCTGTCGAATGCGGGCAAGAAGCTGATCGAGGCGCTGACCGCGGCGCGGCAGAAGCAGGAGGACCTGTCGCAGAGCGTGATCGACTACGCGCCGACGGTGCAGGCGCGCAACGTCAAGCTGCGCGAGCTGATGACCGCGATGGGAGAGCTCGCCGGCGATGTCGCCGCGATCAACACGCAGGTCACGGGCAAGAACGGCGATTCCGGTCACGAGGCGCCGGCGCCCGACCCGGCCGAGGTGTCGAAGAAGGTGCTCGATCTGTCGGAGCGCGCCGACCAGCTCGCGGCGACCGCGCGCGAGGCCGACTTCGTCGAGCTCGCGGAGCAGGCGCACGCCCTGCACCAGCGCCTGAAGGCGATCGGTACGAAGCTGCAGAAGGCGACGCCTTAGCGAAGGCGTGCTGCGGCGGCGCTCGCGGCGTCGTCGAGCAGCGGCATCACGCGCGCGGCGACATGCTCCGGCATGCCGTGTGCCGCGCCGACATCGACGAGCGGCCGCGCGATCGCGGCGGTGTCGACGGCGCCGACCTCGGCGGCGAGTGCGGTGAGCCTCGGGCCGAGCGCACCGCGTGCCTCGGCGAGCGCGAGTGCGAGCCTCGCCTCGGGCACGCTGCCGACGCACTCGAACGGCGAGTGCTCGGCGAGCCCGAGTAGCTCGCGGAAGTGATGCTCGTTGGCGGCGAGCTCGCCGAGGTCCCTGCCGCCGAACGTCTCGGCGACGGCGACCGCGGGCAAGTGCGCTGCGAACTGCAGCCAGACGTAGGCGCACTTCGCGCACGTGCCACACCACGGCTTCTGGACGTTGCACGAGTGCGTCAGCGGCGCGAGCTCGGCATCGCGCGCGAGCAGCTCGAAGATCACCTCGTCGTGCACGGGCGCGAGCACGCTGAAGTAGCGGACGTTCGCGAGCAGGTGCTCTCGCACGTAGCGGTCGAGCAGCTGCTCCGCGGCCCAGCTCTTGCCCCATTGATGATTGACGCCTTCGCCGCGCCACTCGAGGTTCGCCGCGTTCGCGCTCGCCTCGTGCCCGACGACGAGCCCGCGATAGCCGCGCGCAAGTGCGAGCGGCAGTGCCGCGAACACCGACGCGGGTGTCTCCGCCGCGAGCAGCGATCGCACGCCGAGATCGGGACGCAGCTGGACGACGGGCGAATCGAGGAAGTCGTCGACGATCCACTGCCGCTCCGCGCGCACGCGGCTCGTCGCGGCGGCGACTCGATCGAGTAGCGCGTGCTGCGGTGCCGCCGCGCCGTAGATCGAGTGTGCGTAGCCGAGCGTCGCGAACGGCAGCTTCGCTCGCTCGAGCAGCCTCAGCGCGACGAGGCTGTCCTTGCCGCCGCCGCAGAACGCGAGCAGCTCGGTCGGTCCCTCCGGCACGCGTGCGGGCGGACTCGGCTTCGCGTTCGCATCGTGCGCGAACGCGGGCACGAAGTCGGGAAGGTCGTGCTCCCATCGCCACTGCGCCCACACGTTGCGGAACACCGTTCGCCACAGGTCTGCGAGGGCGGGCGTGAGGAAGCGTGCGTAGGCGCCCAGATCGACCGTGTCGGGCCGCAAACTCGCCACAGCGTTCAGCTGAAACAGCGCGACGTGGACCGCGATGCGATCCAGGAGCTCTGCACCGTGACGGCGCGCGAGGTCGTCCAGATCGACGTCCTCGTACCAGACGGTTGCGTGAAATCGCAGGTCTTCGATCGCGCAGCTCGCGGCGATCGACGTCTTGCCGCGCTGAACTTCGGTGATCCTCAGGACGCGCATTGGCTCGACCCTCGCAATGCCCTGCAAACCCCGGCCCGAAGTATCCTCGCTTGAATTAAGGCACGGGTACCCGCGTCGAAAGGTCCTAAATGCGTCTACGTACCGTTCTAGCGTCCCTGTTGTTCGCAGGTTGCACAGTGAACAACCCTCCGCCGCAGTACGGCTATCAGCAGCAGCCGTACCAGCCGCAGCCGGGCTACACCCAACCGCCGCCGCAACAGCCGCCGCAGTACACCGAGCCGCAGTACACGCCGCCGCAAGAGCAGCCGCCGACCGAGCCGCCGTACACGCCGGGGTCGGAGCCCGTGTACTACGACGAGCCCGGCTACACCGACGTCAACGTGTCGTTCCAGGGCGACGCGGTCACGAACCTCGACATCTTTTTCGACCAGCTCGATCCGTATGGCACCTGGTACGACGACCCGACGTACGGCTGGGTGTTCGTCCCCAACCAGCAGAGCTACGTCCCGTATTCGAACGGCTACTGGAAGTACAGCGACTACGGTCTGCTCTGGGTCTCGAACGATCCGTTCGGCTGGGCCACCGATCACTACGGCCGCTGGGTCTATCAGAACCGCTGGGTCTGGGCGCCGGACCTCAACTGGGGACCGGCGTGGGTCAACTGGCGGCAAGGTGACGGATGGGTCGGCTGGGCACCGGCTGGCTACGAGGCCGATCCTTACGTCCCCGAGGACAACTGGCGCTTCGTGCGCGCGCAGGACCTCTTCAGCGTCGACGTCAATCGCCGCTACGTGAGCGGGAACGTCAAGGTCTACATCAACGGCTCGGTTCCGGTCCTCCGCTACCACAAGTGGAAGAAGCAGCAGTGGGTCGCCGGTCCGTCGGAGGACTGGTTCCGTCGCTACAACGTCTACTACAAGAAGGATCGCGTCCAGCCGTTCGAGATCGGCCGCTTCGATCGCGATCAGCGTCGCGAGGCCGAGCAGCGCGCGCGCGAGCGCCAGAAGGAGTTCGAGGAGCGCCGTCGTCGCGAGCAGCAGGTGCGTCGCGATCTCGACGAGCGCCAGCGCCGTCAGCGCGAAGAAGAGCGCCGGATGGCGGAGGAGCAGAGGCGCATCGCCGACCAGCGCGAGAAGCAGGAGGCGGAGCGCAAGCGGCTCGAGGAGCAGCGCCGCCGCATGCAGGAGCAGGAGCAGCGCGCACGCGATGACCGCGAGCGCCAGCGCGTCGAGGAGCAGCGTCGCAAGCTCGCCGAGCAGCAGGCCAAGCTAGAGGCCGAGCAGAAGCGTCTCGCCGAGGAGCGCGTCCGCCGCCAGCAGGAAGAACAGCGTCGCCGCGACGAGGAAGCGCGTCGCCAGAAGGAACAGCAGGACCGCGCGCGCGCCGAGCAGCAGAAGCGACTCGAGGAGCAGCAGCGCCGCGACCGCGAGGAACAGGCGAAGCGCAAGGCGGACGACGATCGTCGCCGCGCCGAGGATGCGAAGCGCCTCGAGGAGCAGCGCCGTCGCGCCGAGGAAGATCAGCGCAAGCGCGACGAGGAAGCGCGCAAGAAGGCGGAGCAGGATCAGCGCCGCCAGCAGGAAGAGCAGCGGCGTCAGGACGAGCAGAACCGTCGCAAGGCGGAAGAAGACGCCAAGCGTGCGGAGCAGGATCGCCGCCGCCAGGAAGAGCAGCAGCGCCGCCAGGACGAGGAGAACCGCCGCAAGGCGGAGCAGGACGCGCGTCGCCAGCAGGAAGAGCAACGTCGCGCCGACGAGCAGCGGCAGCGACAAGAGGAGCAGAACCGGCAGAAGGCGGAGCAGGACGCGCGTCGCCAGCAGGAAGAGCAACGCCGCGCGGACGAGCAGCGCAAGCGCCAGGAGGAGCAGAACCGCCAGAAGGCGGAGCAGGACGCGCGCCGCCAGCAGGAAGAGCAACGTCGCGCAGATGAGCAGCGCAAGCGCCAGGAGGAGCAGAACCGGCAGAAGGCGGAGCAGGACGCGCGTCGCCAGCAGGAAGAGCAGCGCCGCGCGGACGAGCAGCGCAAGCGCCAGGAGGAGCAGAACCGGCAGAAGGCGGAGCAGGACGCGCGTCGCCAGCAGGAAGACGCGAAGCGCGCGGACGAGCAGCGCAAGCGTCAGGAGGAGCAGAACCGGCAGAAGGCGGAGCAGGACGCGCGTCGTCAGCAGGACGAGCAGCGGCGGCAGGAGGAAGCGAACCGCAAGAAGGCCGAGGCGGACGCGAAGCGGGCCGAGGAAGATGCATCGCGCAAGAAGCCGGATGCGGATCGGCGTCGTGATCAGCAGGAGAAGAACAACGATCGACAGGACGAGAAGAAGGG
>JABFXX010000029.1 GCA_013368795.1 Kofleriaceae bacterium | reverse complement strand
AGTACAACGACATCGCGATGATCGGTCACAACCCGTTCACGGGTAAGACCTGCTTCTTCCAGAACGCGCTCTACTCGAAGACCGACGGCAGCGCGGTCCCGCACCCGGCCGACAAGGACAAGTCGTCGAACCTGTGGAGCGGCGTGCACGGCGGCCTCGGCTCGGGCATCGAGTGCTCGAGCTGCCACGACGCCGACCCGTTCATCCACACGCCGTGGATCGACGGTGCGAAGGACGCGCAGGGCCGGCCGATCGTGCCGAAGATGGGCATCGACCCGGACCTCGCGCTCGGCGCGAACGACACGCCGTACTCGCTCATCAACGCCAAGGGTCAGGGCTGGAAGATGGAGCGCCAGATCGTCTCGGCCGAGGCGAACGCGTGCCTCAAGTGCCACCGCATGGGCAGCGGCCGCTGGACCGAGTCGTGGATCACCCGCCTCGAGGGCACCGACTCGTCGTGGACCGGCATCACCACCGCCGCGTTCAACCAGGCCTCGCACAAGTACTGGATGCCGCCCGACACCGCGTTCGACACCGAAGCCGCGTGGACCTCGTCGACGTTCTCGTCGGCCCTGAAGTTCATCAAGGAGTGCGGCGACAACCCGAGCAACCCGGCGTGCATCTGGAAGGACGTCCCGACGACGCTCGCGAGCGACGACGCCGGCGGCGCGCTGCGTAACCCGGTCAGCCTCCCCGATGACGAGCTCGCCCGCCAGGCGACGACGATCATCGGCATGAACAAGAACGCGCCGTCGCAGGTGTGCTCGGAGTGCCACGCAGCGAACCAGACGACGCTGCGCGACTGGCAGGAGAAGACCGACACCGCGCTCGAGACGTGCTTCAAGAACACGACCGACGGCGGCGTCGCGACGACCGACTCGACGGACGTCGAGGTCGGCAAGGACGAGCTGAAGACGTTCGGCCCGTACGAGGTCGCGCTCGGCGCCAAGATCGAAGTGACGATGACCGGCTCCGGCGACGCGGACCTCTACGTCAAGCGCGGCGCCGAGCCGACGCTCGAGTCGTACGACTGCCGCCCGTTCAGCCGCGAGCCGAACGAGAGCTGCCTCGGCACGCAGTTCAACGCGAACGGTCCGGCGAAGTTCTACGTCGGCGTCAACGGCTTCGCGGATAGCTCGAAGGTCAAGGTCACCGTCACCTACGGCAAGCCGGGTCCGAACACGCCGAAGGCGAAGGACATCGTCGATTGCCTCCGCCTCGAGCCGGGTCGCAGCGACTCGCCGTACGTCCCGGGCAGGGCCGGCATCTTTGCCGCGGCCGCGCACCTCGGCTTCGCGCAGGGCGTGTTCAAGGCGGCGTTCCCCGCCGGCGAGGACAACAACACCGACGACACGTGGGCACTCGAGTACGGCAAGTACAAGAACCGCGTGTCGATGCCGAAGGGCAACCACCCGCGCCTGACGCAGGCGGAGCTCGACATCGTCGCCGAGTGGTTCGCGCGTGGTCTGCCTCGCCTGACGACGTACATCGCGCCGGATACCGGCCCGACGTCGTGCACCCCGTCGATCTCGGCCGGCGTCCAGTCGCACATCAACGCGATGGCGACGCAGGGCTGGAGCGCGGTCAACCGCAGCGCGAACATCCGCATGTTCGGTTGCGGCACGTCGGACGACCCGCGCGCGTGCCTCACCGGTCAGCCCGACGCGCAGAGCAAGTCGTACGGCAAGGGCTGGTCGAACCTCGGCACGCTCCGCGTCCTCCGCGAGCTGTCGTTCAACACGTACTACTGGATGCGCAGCTCGGCCGACGGTCGGTTCGTCGCGAATGGCGCGACCGGCGGCGACGGTGCGGTGATCAGCGATCTGCAGTCGAACAAGGACATCCGTGTGAAGGCGGCGTACGACCCAGGCTTCTTCCCGGATAACCGCGGCTGGATGTTCCAGGGCACGCCGATCGGCGGCGGCTTCTGCTCGACGGGCCTGCTCGTTCGCGACCCGGATCGCATCGACTTCTCCGAGGCCGAGTGCAGCCACGTCGAGGGTGTCAGCCTCTACCAGCACCTCGGCTCGGCGCTGAACGGCGGCGACTACTTCGCGATCAACAGCCAGTTCACGAGCGACAACCCGTCGGGCACTGTCACCCGCGACCCGAGCTCGGCGTTCGGCTCGACCGCGCAGATGAAGTTCACCGCGATGATGTTCGACGGTGCGCACTACACCGGCAAGCCGAGCGTCTCGATCAACAGCCCGTACGAGGGTGACAGCGTGCTGTCGCCGTCGACGAAGCTCGTCATCAGCCGCTTCGGCAACGAGAGCGAGCACCTCGGCTACGTGCTCCGCCGCGTCGACGCGACGCCGACCGGCAGCTCGTACTCGGTGTCGGCTCCGGAAATTGCTCGGTACTGCGTGAAGGGTGCGAAGCCGGCGATCTCGTTCGACGAGAAGTACTTCGTCATCCACCACTACGTCGGCCCGGACGACTACGCCGAGCTCGGCTTCTCGTCGGCCAACGACCCGACGTTCAAGCAGATGATCGAGAAGGGCACGTCGAACATCTACATCGTGAACATCGCGACCGGCGCCAAGTCCCGGATCACCAACATGAAGCCCGGCCAGTACGCGATCTTCCCACACTGGCGCTCGGACGGTTGGATCTACTTCCTCGTGCGTGACAAGAACACGAACAAGGAATACGCCGTCGCCAGCGACGCTGCCCTCGTCTGGTAACGTGTAAGCCGTGCGTCGCGCGGTCCTGATCGTTGCTCTCTGCGCCTGCGGCAGCGAGCCCGACAAGACCGACGCGTGCGACTTCGGCAGCGCCCAGAGCGCCGCGACCGTCCAGGACCGCAAGGTCATCGGGGCGGTCGCGCCGTACGTTTCGGATCCCGGGCTCGCCGCGCGCGACGACGAGCTGAGGACATCGATCGCGGCGCGCCGTGCAGCTGCGTGGGACGTCGTCGGCAAGGTGCTCGCGCCGACGCCGCTCGCCGAGCCGGCGCTCGCACAGAACTTCGGCGGCCAGCCGACGATCCCGGCGTGGCACACGTGGTTCTCGCGCGAGGACTTCGACCGGCTGTTCAAGAAGCTCTATCGCGACCTCGGTCCCGCCGGCCGGGCCGCGCGCGCGACGCTCGATGCACCGACGATCGCGGCGGCGTTCGACTGGAACACGCACGCGCTCGACGACATCCCGGAGTGGCCCGAGCAGCGCTACCTCGACTACGTCGCCGCGATGGACACGCAGGAGAAGGTCCAGGGCGCGGCGGGCGTGAGTCGCGTCGGCTACTCGTCGGGCGCGATGAGTCATCTGCTCGCGAGCTACGACCGGCAGTACGCGTGTCGCGTCGACGCGCCGCCCGATCCGTGGGCGCCGCAGCCGGTGCGCGCGGGCGCGCCGGTGAAGGCGGTCGAGCAGGTCACGCTCGGCAGCTGCGGCTGGAAGGTGCTCGGCCCGTTCGCGGCCGGCGACGCGAAGGTCGTGGTCACGTCGCACGGCGACGGCGACGCCGACCTCTACGTTCGCAAGAGCGCCGCGCCCGATCCGGATACGTTCGACTGCAAGTCGGTGGGTGGCTCGAGCAGCGAGACGTGTACCGTCGACGGCAGCGGCCAGATCTACGTCGCGGTGTTCGGCGCCAAGCAGAGCACGGTCACCGTCGACATCGAGTACCTCGCCGAGGACGTCGCCGATCCGACGTGCCTCGACCGCGAGATGCCGCGCGACGCGGTGCTCGTGAAGGCGGACTGGCGTCGCCAGCTCACCGGCGAGAACCTGCCGGTGTTCGATACGTCGGGCGCACGCATGCACGAGCGTCTCCTCGGCGGTGCGGACTGGGCCGACGGCGATGGTTCGAGCAATCCCGACGCGTCGGCGATCTACACGCTGACGCTGCCGAACGGCAACGTGTTCCGGCTGCCCGCGCTCCACATCATGACGAAGGAGCTCGATCACTGGATCTGGATCACGCTGTGGTGGTCGCCGCAGCCCGACACCGACTTCGGCGCCGATCGGCCGGCGGCGATCGCATCGCTGCCCGGACCGTGGAAGAACTACAAGATGTGCGTCGCGTCCTCGTATCTCGAGGGCGATCCGGATCCGCGCGGCGGCCAGGGCGGCTCGCTCGGCGACGCGCTCGCAGCGGTCAGCGGCGGCGTCGGCGCGCCGACGTGGTGCAGTAACCCGTACCTCGAGCTCGGCCACGGCAACGCGCAGACGAACTGCATCGGTTGCCATCAGCACGGCGGCACGACGCTGACGCCCGAGGAGATCCTCGAACAGCCGCATCACGGCGCGACGCGCACGCGCAACAACTTCTTCACCGACTACCTGTGGGCGATCAAGGGCGGCCAGGGCGAGGACCTGTCGGCGCTCGTGCAGGCCGAGGTCGACTACTGGGACGCGAACGATCCGTAGCTACGGGACGAGCACGAAATCGGTCGGGCTCTGACCACCCGCCGAGAAGCTCGGCCCGACGGTGACGTTGCCCGCGGCGTCGATCCTCGCCTGATAGATGCGAGGAGGCAGAGCGGCGAGCGTGTACATGACGTTCGGCATGGTCGGGTCGAACACGCCATCGAGGTGAGTTGCCTGAGGGCCTGTCACCCCCGGGATCTGGAACGCGCGACCGTCGGCCTCGATGCTGTACGGAACGATCCGCTCGCCGAGCTGGAACAGCCGCGTGCCTGCCGGATTGATCGCGAGGCCGTTCGCGTTCTGAAGGCCCGAGGTCTGGACGCCGCCGACCGGCGCGAGCGCGCAGGTGGCGTTGAACGAGTAGGCCTGCAGGTCGAGGAGACTGGTCATGTAGACGTAGTTGTCGGTCGGGTGGACCTCGATGTCCTTCGCGTGTGGACCGCTGATCCGATTCGTCAGGGTGAAGCTGAGGCCAGCCCCGTCGAAGCGATAGGCCTGGACGCTCTGCGCGGCGGGCGCGCCGTTGTCGGTCAGGAACAAGCACTGACCGTCCTTGCTCCACGCCGGGGTCAGCTCGTTGATCGCGTTGGGAAACACCGGCGTCGCGTTGCCGAGCCCTCCGTTCGTGCCGATGGAGATCAGAAATGCGGAGGCGTTCGCGCACGTGACGAGCAGCGGCGAACCGCTCGGGTGCAGGACCATGTGGCGCACCTCCTGGCAGCCGGTCAGCGGGCGCTCGTTCGACATGGTGACGGTCGAGCCCTGGATCGTGGCGTCGCGGACTCCGCCCGAGCCCGAGACGATGCCGCCGACGTAGACGTGGTTCCCGTTCGCGACGAGGACACTTCCGCCCCCGCCGGAAAACCCAGCGGTCATCGACAGGCTGCCGTCCGCCGCCTTGTCGAGGATGTAGAAGCCCACCTGGGCGTCCAGGTAGTAGCCGCGGCGCAGCGACTGGGTGGAAGGGCCGTCGAGCGGCGGGCCCGTATCGTCGCGACGACCGTCGCCGGGCCCGGCGTCGTCGCCGCCGCCGCCGAGCGGCGTGAACGTCGCGTCGTTGATCTTGCAGGCCGAGAGCAAGAGGCCGAGCAGCAGCAGGCGCTTCATCAGAACCTCCCCGTGACCGCGAACGTCGTGCCGTGCGTGGACGGCACGATCGCGACGCTCGTCTCCGCCGTGTCGGGCGCGCCGGTGAACCACAGCACGACCGCACCGATCGCCGCGGCACCGGCGACGCCGAACGCGACGTTCGCGAACAGCGCCTTGTCTTGCGCGGAGCTCAGCTTGCCCTGCGCGCCGGCCGCGTTGCCACACGGCGTCGCGGGATCGGGACACAGCGCGTACGCATCGTCCTCGAGCCGCTGCGCCTTCTTGCCAAACAAGATGCCGCCGACGACGCCGAGCGCGGCGACGCCGCCGACGCCGAGTGCGATCTTGCGCTTCGTCGTGAACGTCGACGGATGGTCGACGGGCTCGGTGGTGCGTTCGGGGACGACCGGGTCGGTCTTCGTCGGCTCGGTCTGCACCGGTAGCGTCGGGTCGACCTTCGTGACGGCCGGCGTGGGCTCGGCGAGCACCGGCACGTCGACGGTGACCTTGCCCTTCTCGTAAGGCACGAGCACCGTCGTCGTCCAGTCGGCGCGACCGGGCGCGCGCGCGACGATCACGAGCTCGCCGCCGTTGACCGGCACGCTGCGATTCCAGAGCACGGCATCGACGGCCTTGTCGTTGCGCGTGATCGCGAGTCCCGACAGCTTCGACGCGTCGGGCACGTTGATCGTCAGGTACGACAGCTTCGGCTCGAGCTCGCTGACCTTGGCCTGCGCGATCGCCTTCTTCTTCGGATCCTTCACGCGCGTCAGCGAGTCCTTGTACGCCGACCACGCGGAAGCGAGCTGCTTGTTCTGTTCGCGGCACTCGCCGAGTCGGATCATCGTGCCGGCGCGCGGCTCGAGCTTGTTCGAACCCTCGAACGCATCGCACGCCTCGGAGAGCTTGCCCTCCTTCATGAGGCGATCGCCGTCGTCGAACATTGCCGCGGCGGCCGCGTTCTGCGCGCGAGCCAGCCTCGGAGCCGCGACGACGCTAGTCGCCGCGATCAACAGAGCCAGCAGTACCCGTGGTCGATCCATGTTTCGTCTTTCCGGTGGGGCGCTTCGTGGTCGGCTTCTTGACGACAGGTGTCGTCTCGCCAGCATCGATCGGGGTTTCGGCAATCGCCGCGGCATCAGGTACACCGGCATCGACGGGCGTCGACGCGACGGCCGCTGCATCGACCGGCGTCTCGACGACGGTGGGCGCTGCATCGCTCGGCACGGCGGGCGCGACGCTGCTCGCCGCACCGGTGCCTCCGTTATCGGCCGTGTTCGACGAGTCCTTCTTGCCGCTCATCACGAGCGCGACCACCACGATCGCGGCGACCGCGACGAAGCCGCCGATGATCGCGACGGCTTTCTTCGACGAGGACGGCGCGACCGGGGTGCCACTGCTCGACGCGCTCGACAGCGTCGTCGGCTTGCTGTGCGGCGCGGGCGTGGGCTGGGCGAGATAGCCGCCGGGCGTCTGCTGCGGGACGTACGCGCCGGGCGTCGGCTGCGGAATATAGGCACCGGGCGTCGGCTGCGGGGTGTAGCCGGGCGTTGCGTGCGGGACGTAGCCGCCGGGCGTCGCCTGCGGGACGTAGCTCATCCCGTAGATCGACTGCTCCGCGAGGCCGAGCGTCTGCGCGAGCTCGGCCATCGACTGGAACCGCTGCGCGGCTTCCTTCGCGAGACAGCGCTGGATGATCTGATCGATCACCGGCGGCATGCCGGGCACGCGCGACGCGGCGAGCGGCGGTGCCTCCGTCATGTGCGCGACGATCAGCTCGCCCGAGCCGCTGCCGTCGAACGGCGGGCGACCGGTCAGCATCGTCATCATCACGCAACCGATCGAATAGATGTCCGAGCGATGATCGACGATGCCGGCGCCGCGGCACTGCTCCGGGGACATGTACACGGGCGTGCCCATGACCATGCCGGTGCGCGTCTTCATCTTGCCGGGCTCGTCGCCCGACAGCTTGGCGATGCCGAAGTCGAGGATCTTCGCGCGCTCGCCGCCGGTCACCGCCGGATCGCCGACGATGTAGATGTTCTCCGGCTTGAGGTCGCGGTGAACGATGCCCTTGGCGTGCGCCGCGTGGAGCGACGTGCAGATGAGGCGCATCAGGCGAAGGCCGTCGGCGGGCGAGAACCGGCCGATCCGCTGGAGGCGGCGATCCATCGGCTCGCCCTCGAGCAGCTCCATGACGATGAACGCGCTGCCGGTCTGGTCGTAGCCGAAGTCGAACACCTGGACGATGCCCGGGTCCGCGACCTGCGTGACCGCCTTTGCCTCGTTGAAGAAGCGCTGGACGATCTCCTTGTGCGCACTCAGCTCCGGGAGGAGCACTTTGATGGCGGCGCGTCGGCCCAGGAGCGTGTGCTCGCCGACGTAGACGGCACCCATGCCGCCTTCGCCCAGCTTGTGCAGCACGCGGTAGCTGCCAACGACCGCTCCTTCACCGATCACCGGCCCACGTTATCAAAAATGACGCGAACGAGCCCGCCGGGAGAGGAGGAGACGGCAGGCTCGTTCGCGTCTCGATACCGACCATCCGTTATTACGGATAAACTGTCAAGCACTCCGTGAACCCCATGCAATGCCACGGAATTTCGTCGCCCACTCCGGAGGCGCGATCGGGACGAGTAGTCCAGAATCTCGCGCGATGATGGTGGATTTGGAGCTCTCGATCCTGCGCTCGAGCAGTGACGAGCTCGGACACATCACCGGGCTTCGCGTCACCGATCGGCTCCTGGTCGGAGCCGGCGGTACATCCGGCCACCATCCGACCGTTCTCGCGAGCTCGAACGCGCGCCACTTCGAGCCGCGCACCACGCCGCGCGAGCTCGGCCTGCGCGACGTGCTGGTCGTCAGCGACGACGTCATCTGGGTCTGCGGCGAGTACGGCCAGCTCGCGGTGTCGCGCGATCGCGGCGAGTCGTGGCGCGTGCTCGACACCGGCACCGACGCGTGCCTCTACGCGCTCGCGCTCGCGCCCGACAACAGCGTGTGGGTCGCCGGCGGCGATGGCTACGTCGCGCGTACGGTCGGCGAGCGGCCACACGAGCACGTCGAGCGCGTCGACATGCAGACAACGGCGCGCCTCAGCGCGCTCTACTCGATCCGCGACGAGATGGTCGCGCTCGGCGGTGACGGTGCGATCTATCGGCTTCGCGCCGGCGTCGTCGCACGCATCCCGACGGGGGCGCAGACGCCGCTCAACTCGCTCTCGATCACGAAGCACGGCACGTGGCTCGCGATCGGTGACGGCGGCTTCATCGCGCGGTCGCCCGATGGCGCGTGGTTCTCGCGTGCGAAGAGCGGCGTCGAGGTCGATCTCGAGGCGATCACGACGATCGCCGATGGCCGCATCGTCATGGTCGGCGATCGCGGCGCGATCCTCGTCTCGGCCGACGACGGTCGGACGTGGAAGGCGGTGCCGACGGAGCTGACCGCGCATCTGTGGAGCGTCGAGCGGTTTGGCGCGGGCGTCGTCATCGGCGGCGACGACGGGCTGATCGTGAAGCTCGCGCCGGCGGAGGATCAGACGTGGTCCGATCGAATCAACGTGTTCGGCGGTGTGAGGCCGCTGGATGCGGTGTTCGCCGAGGGGCCGACCGGATTCATCGCGCGCGGGCTGACGAAGTATCTCGAGGCGATCGCCGCTGTCGTGGATTCCGAGGACTCTGAGGATTCTGAGGACTCTGAGGACTCCGAGGACCCGGAGGCGGCAGAGGAGGGGCAAGGGCAGGGGCAAGGGGAAGGGCAGGACGAGGACAAGGACGAGGACGAGGACGACGACGACGACGAGGCAGACGAGGCAGACGAGGCAGACGAGGACGACGACGACGACGAGGCAGACGAGGACGACGACGACGACGAGGCAGACGAGCACGAGCACGAGCACGACGGACACGTGCACACGCATGCGCACGGCCATCATCCGCACTCGCACTCCGGCCACTCCCACGGTCACGGCCACTCCCACGGTCACGGTCACGCCCACGCTCACGGCCACTCCCACTCCCACGACGATCACTCCCACTCTCACGACGAAGACGAAGGTCTCGAACACGAGCCGGAGGATCCGGAGGCGTTCGAAGCGCTCGAGCCGAGAGGAACGGCGAGCGATTTCGAACGGAACTACGGCGTGCCGATGCCGGTCGAGGCGGCGAAGTTCTTCGCGGCCGTCGAGGGCAAGGACAAGTGGTCGTCGTTCGAGGAGCTGCGGCTCGATACCGATCTATTGCCGGATGTCGGCGAGAAGAACCTGTTCGAGTTGCTCGTGCGGCGCGATCAGCAGGCGTACCTCGGGACGGGACTCATCGAGGCGTTCTGCGGCGTGTTCGGCATCGGGTCGCAGGGCAATGGCGACACGTACCACATGGAAATCCAGGAGCTCGACGGGCCTCGTCAGGTGCTCCACTACGATCACGAGACGCACTCGTTCACGGGCGTTGTCGCCGACTCGCTCGACAGCCTCGTCTATCTCGCGGCGAGCAAGCACGCGCGCGACAAGCGGCTCGTCTCCGACGAGGTATTCGAGATCGGGCTGCGCAAGCTGCACGGCAAGGTCGCGCCGACCTGGCACTTCTCGATCGAGGACGACGATCCAGACTTCGTCGCGCTCGATCCGAAGCGCCGCGACACCGAGTTCTTCTTCTATCGCTCGCGCTGGATCACCGCCCTCCTCGAGAACAACGGCGTCACCGATGTCAGCGACATCCCGCGCCTGTTCATGGCCGACTTCAACCAGGTCGTGCCGACCGACCAGCTCGCGGCGCGGTTCGAGGCGTGCGAGCGGTTCATCCCGACGGCGCTCTACTCGATCTGGCGCGCGTTCCTGTTCGACGAGCCCGAGCTCGCGCGCTACCTCGAGATCGGCCGCCGCCACAAGGCGCGCCTCGTTCGCGACGCGACCGCGCTCGTCGACGAGCTGCGCGCGGGCCGCAACCAGCTCGGGACGATCAGCGACGTGCGTGCGCTGCTGGCCGAGTTCCGCGCGCTCGATCTCGATCCGCGCCGCGCCGAGCAGCGCAAGGCAGAGGCCGAGGAGAGGGCACGCGTCGACGCGGCGCGCACGGCCGAGGTCGACGCCGAGCTCGCAGAGGCGGAGCGGCCCGAGTGGAGCGAGCTCGCGTGGCGGTGGCTCGGCGATGGGGTCGCGCACCGCGCGCTCCTCCGCAGGCTCGAGTCGGCGCCGATCGCGGGCGCGCAGATCGCCGCGCTCGACGAGCTGAGGCATTTGCCCGACGACGAGCGCGAGCTCGTGCTCGCGCGGCTCGCCGGTGAGCTCGTGCCGGAGCTCGAGGCCGTGCTCGTCGGGAGCCTCGTGCGCGGGGATGATCTAGCCGGCGTGCTCGCGGCGCCGGAGGATGAGGGAGGCGCTGCTCGGGACGATGAGGACGGGGAAGGCGAGGACGACGAGGACGCGGACGACGAGGACGCGGACGACGCGGACGACGCCGACGCGGACGCCGACGCCGAAGAGGAAGACGAGCACGAGTACGAGCACGAGCACGAGCACGAGCACGATGAACACGAGCTCGCTGCGGACAGCGACGACGAGGACGAGGACGACGAGGACGAGGACGAGGACGAGGACGAAGACGAGGACGAGGACGAGGACGACGAGGACGAGGACGACGAAGACCTCGACGACGAAGACGAAGACGAGGAGGACGACGAGGAATTCCAAGCCCAGGCATCACCCGGCTGGGATGCGATCGATGCCGCGCTCGAGCCGATCTACAAGGGCGAAGAGCCGCACGCGCACTTCGGCACCGTCGTGCCGTACATGCTCGGCGGCAACGATCCGATTCACGGCATCTCGGTCTATCTCCGCACGCTGCCGGTTCCGCACTTCCACTTCGTCACGTACGGCTTCACCGACCTGTTCGTGAAGGAGACCGACGACCCCGACGTCAACGGCTTCGGCTTCGAGCTCACGCTGCGGCTCGCGCGCGACCCCGACGACGAGCGCGTCCCGCCGTGGGCGCTCAACTTCCTCCAGAACCTCGCGCGCTACGTGTTCGGCACGGGCAACCGGTTCGGCATCGGCCACAAGATGGGGCTCAACGGACCGATCGCGCTCGGCGAGCACACCGAGCTCACCGCGATCCTGTTCGCCGACGATCCTGAGCTCGGCGAGTTTTCGTCCGAGTTCGGCGAGGCGCGGTTCATCCAGGTCGTCGGCATCACCGACGAGGAGTACCGGCTGATCCAGGAGTGGTCGACGACCGGCCTTGTCGACATCCTGCGCAAGAAGCTGCCGTACCTCGTCACCGACCTGTCGCGCGGCTCGGTGCTCGCCGATCCGGACATCGCCGCCGAGGTGAAGCAGCGCGTCGACGAGGAAGGCTCGTCGGAGGATCTGACGTTTGCCGGCGAGATGGAGCTCGATGTCCAGAGCGAGCGCGACCACGTTCGCATCGAGATGGGCGCGCTCTACGCCGCCGCGCTGCCGCGCGCGATGCGAGGTCGGCTGCGTCACGGCCGCGAATACACGCTCCGCGGCCGGGCATCGACGCTCGAGCTGCGCCCGGGCGACGAGTGCACGTACGCGTTCGAGGATGATGTGCTGGTGCTCGTGTGCACGCCATCGCTCGTCGCCGAGCTCGAGGCGAGGATGCGCGACGGGCGCGCCGCGACGTACCGGTTCGAGAGCTGGCCTGCGCTCGAGATCGTCGTGACGCCGAGCGTGATCCGCGACCAGGCCGGGCGCGCGATCGACGTGCGCGGCGTCGAGGATCGGGACGAAGCCCAGCGTCTGATCGACGAGGAGAACGCACGCCTCGATGCGGAGGCGGGCGACGGCGACGGCGACGACGAGGACGTCGCCGACGATGATGTCGATGACGACAACGACGACGACGATGACAACGACGACGACGAGCGC
>JABFXX010000697.1 GCA_013368795.1 Kofleriaceae bacterium | reverse complement strand
CGAGGACCGCGCGATCACCGCGACCGTGCGGCCCGCCGTGCGCACGCCCGCGGCGGCGAAGAAGAGCAAGCTGCCGCCGGCGGCGACCCCGACGACACCGAGGCCGGGGCGGGCGAAAGAGAAGCGGCCGACGTCATGACGCGGGTGCCGGATACAGAGGGCAGGCGGCCATGACCCGATTCCCGGAGACAGAGGGCAGGGAGAGGGGCACGGGGAAGGGCAAGGCAAGACGCGGCGGACGCGGAGCACGCGGAGGACGCGGAGGCAGAACGGGCTCGGGCTCGGGCTCGGGCGCGGGCTCGAGATCGGGCGCCTATGGCCATGGCGATCTCGAGGCCTCGTTCGTTTTGATCGCACCACTGCTGTTTGCCTACGAGCTCGGCGTGTTGTTCGCCGGGCGCGTCAACGGCGCGGACATCGTCACGCGGCTGCTGTACACGCTCGCGGGTAGCAGGACCGTCTATCTGCTGCTGCACGTGATGCTCGCGCTGCTGTTCCTGTTGTGGATCCGGCGCGCGAACCGGTGGAGCACGCTGAGGCTCGAGATCGCGGGGCCGGTGATCCTCGAGGCTGCGATCTACGCGATGACGCTCGGCGCGCTGATCACGCTGGTCGTCGACCGCATGCTCGGGCTCGGCATCACCGGCAACGAGATGGTCGCGGCGCTCGGCGCCGGCGTCCACGAGGAGCTGCTGTTCCGGCTCGGCCTGTTCGCCGGGCTCGTCACCGTGTTCACCGGCGCGGGCAACGATCGGCGCGTCTCCGTCCCGCTCGCGCTCGTCGTGTCATCGGTGCTGTTCGCGGCCGCTCATCACGCGGGCGCGCAGGGCGAGCCGTTCACCGCGCACGCGATGGTGTTCCGTACGCTCGCGGGCTGTGCGTTTGGAGCTATCTTCTGGTTCCGGTCGTTCGCACACGCGGTCTACGCGCACGTGCTCTACGACCTGGTCGTCGCAGCGTCGAGCTAGGGGCTCGCCAGCTCGCCCTACTCGAGGCCGAGCTTGTCGGGACCGTCGAGGTCCATCGAGCCGACCGAGAGCTCGAACTTGTAGCGCTTGATCTGGTCCGAGTTCGCCGTCATCTGCGGGATGTTCAGCGAGAGCAGGCCCAGCTCGTAGAGGTTCACGCGGAACAGCGTCCTGCTGCGATCCGGCGACAGGAACTCGAGCGAGCCCGTCTTCTTCTCGCCCGACTTCGCGCGCGAGCCCTTGTGAATGTACTTCTGGTACCAGTCGTGGAACGCTTCGCCGTACTGCGTCGAGATGGTGCAGGTGAGGTTCGGGAACTCGAGCTTTGTCGGCTCGATCTGCGGGAAGCGCTCGGCGCCGACGTACATCTTCTTGACGCCCTGCTTGACCGTGAACGAGTCGATCTTGTTCACGTACATCGCGTCGTCGATGCCGTCGATGGAGAGGCGGAAGCCCGAGCAGAGCCACATCTTCTGCTTCGTGCCGCCGGTCGGGACGATCGCCCGGCCGTCGCCCTTCTTCGTGACGACTGATTCCGGCTGGAACTTCACCTTGACGTACGCGGCCTCTTTCGAGGCGCCATCGAGCGTCGGGAACGTCGTCTCCGTGATCAGCGCGTCGCTGAACTGGTGAGAGAACGTCGAGCGATAGTTGAAGTCGGCGTGCGTGATCTCGCCGCTCTTGCGCTGCCAGTTCTTGCGCCAGGACGCCTGGATCCACTGGAGGACGCTGTTCGAGCCCGACATGCCGAACTCGAACGAGATCGGATCGATCTCGGCGACCGAGGCGTGCTTGATGCGTGCGTTCTCGCCACCGATCGACTCATCGACGAGCGCGTGCTTCGCCCAGCCGCCGTCGACGGACTTGAGGTAGGCGGTCGTTTGGTGCCCGTCGAGCTTCATTTCGAAGTGACCGGTCGTGATGGAGCTTCGAGTCATGTGGAGCGACCCTCAGGATAGCGCTTTCCTTCTACGATTACTGGCGCCTGGATCCCCCCGGCCAGTCTGCAGTGGTGGCGACAGACCCCAGCAACCGCCTGCGAAATCGACGTAATTCCGGGCCATTGGATCCGGCATGCGGCTTGTACAATAATGGCGGCCATGAGGGTGAACGCCTTGATCCTGTTCGCGGCGCTCGGTCTCGTGATCGGGTTTGCCGATCGCGCCGACGCCGAGAAGGTCAAGACCAACCAGACCACCAAGCTCTACAGCCGGGCCGGCGAGCAATCGAAGGTCATCGTCACGGTGAAGTCCGGCCAGAACATGACGCTGCTCGCGCAGGATGGCCGCTGGCTCAAGGTCCGCGTCCAGGGCCGCACCGGGTACGTGCCGCGCAGCAAGGTCGACATGGCCGATGACGAGGACATCGCGCGCAACACGCGCCGGCGTCCGTTCGTCGATGGTCGCAGCAAGCGCCGCGGCTTCGGCAGCGAGCAGGGGCCCGACGACCGCATCGGCGCCGACGCCGTCGGCGATGGGGACGAGGGCGACGACGAGGAAGAGGACGAGCCGAAGAAGGTCACGAAGAAGCCGGCGAAGCCGAGCAAGGACGAGGACGAAGAGGAGGACGAGGACGAGGAAGACGAGCCGGCACCGAAGAAGCCGGTGAAGGCGGTCGCCAAGTCGACGTCCAAGAGCAGCGACGACGAGGAAGACGAGGAGGACGAGGAGGAGGATCCGCTGCCGAAGAAGACCGCGGCGAAGACCTCGGACGACGACGACGAGGACTCCGGTTCCGACGACGAGGAGGGCGATTCGCGCCCGACCGTTCGGGTTTCCAAGAAGGTCGCGATCCTCGACAAGCCGAAGTCCAGCTCCGAGGTCTCGTTCACCGCGCGGCCGAGCGACAAGCTCTACGCGATCGAGGAGAAAGGCGACTGGACGTTCGTCGAGAACGAGGACGCCGACGGCGGCTGGATTCGCACGTCCGACCTCGACGGCGGCGGCGGGGGT
>JABFXX010000226.1 GCA_013368795.1 Kofleriaceae bacterium | reverse complement strand
GTTTGCCGAAGGAGATGAAGACTCTCCCGAGGAGCACCACGAGGAGCACCACGAGGCGCAGCCCGAGGAGCACCAGGAGGCACAGCCCGAGGAACAGGCCGAGGAGAATCACGAGGCACAGCCCGAGGAACAGGCCGGCGAAGACCACGAGGCCGCGCCCGCGGACGACGATGCGGAGCCGGCGCAGGCCGATCCCGACGAGGACGGCGAGCACTACAGCAAGTTCGACGTCGATGGCGACGGCACGGACGACGCCGCGCTCGAGCAGGAGTACGAGGAGGCGATGGGCGGCATCGAGCCGGAGATC
This sequence comes from Kofleriaceae bacterium, assembly GCA_013368795.1. Taxonomy (GTDB): domain Bacteria; phylum Myxococcota_A; class Polyangia; order Haliangiales; family Haliangiaceae; genus JABFXX01. The sequence goes on along the minus strand of JABFXX010000226.1, from coordinate 40,730 downwards.
GATCCCGATGCTGTCGAGAAGGAGCTGGCAGCGCGTCCCGAGGACGCAGAGATGAAGCCATCGATCACGGCCGACCAGTTCCGCAAGATCGTGCGCGTCGTCAAGAAGGTCGTGCTCGATCGCATGGAGAAGAAGATGGCGAAGAGCTCGGCCAAGAAGATGAGCAAGTTCTCGGCGGGTATCTCGATCTTCTCGCTGCTCGGTCTACTGCTGTTGTTCATGCCACTGGTGCTCGCGAGGCGGTATCCCGGCCAGGGCAAGACGCTATTCAAGTACTCGGCACTTGCCGCGCTGACGTTTGTCGTCACCGTCAATCTGTTCGGCGGCGTGCTGTTTGGCATGAAGACCGTGCAGGGCGCGCTCGGCGGCTACACGAACCCGAGCCTCGCGATCGCGCGCGGAACGTTCGATACGCTCGATCGCAACGCCGAGGAGTACATCACGATGGGCAAGGAGCTGTTCGTGCCCACCCTCGCGCAGCTGCAGGGCAATAGCGAGGAACAGCCGAGTCTGCTCATCCTCGAGAACGGCAAGAAGATCGTGAAGAAGGCGCAGGTCTTCGTCTCGGTCGCCAAGACGGTCAAGAAGCTCGACTTCGTGTTCAAGATCCTCCCGATCATCCTGTTCGGCGTGAGCATGATCCTGTTCGCGCTCGCGATCCGTCCGACGCTCACCGAGATCATCAAGTTGCCGATGCGCGCCGCTGCGGGCGAGGCCGGCGCCGGCCGCGAGGTGACAAAGGGCGCGCTGCGCCGCGTGTGGGGCGAGCTTCGCGCGACGCTGTGCACGCTCGTCGTGCTCTCCCTGTTGACCGTGGTCTCCGGGTTCGTGCTCGGGAGGATGGTCGGGCCCGCGCTCGATGCGCTGCTCGGCTACTTCAGCTTCGCCGTGAGCTACCTCCAGTTCGTCGACACCGCGTCGAGCACGCTGGTGTTCGTCTCGCTGTTCGGCGTGATCCTGTTCCTCGTGCTCAACCTCGCGACGCTGATCGTCTCGATGTCGTTCTTTCTCGGCAAGACGCAGAAGATCTTCCAGCAGCGCTTCAATCACGGCATCCCGGTCGGCGGCCACAACGGCTTCTTCAAGTGGGGCGTGCCCGCGGTGCTGTTCGTCCAGGTGTTCCCCTGGCTGTTCGCGGTGGTCGCGGCCAAGGTGATCCTCAAGGTCAACACGAGCCTGCTCGAGGGCGTGACCGATGCCGATCAGGTCCCGTGGGGCAAGTTGATGATCGCCGGCCCGCTGCTGCTCGTCGTCGGCTACCTGGTGCTGTTCTGGGCCGCGCGCGGCATCAAGGCCGTACGCTTCTTGCAGAAGTACAAGGTGACGTGATCGCTTCGCGGCCTACGTCAGAGCTAGTCCCAGGCGCAGTCGACATCCGCGACGCCGATGCGGCCGCGCAGCCGCCAGTCCACGCCGTCGACCTCGATGGTGCCGTCGACCTCGACCGATGACCTCTTGCCCTGGATGAACCTGGTCACGCCGCCGCGCTTTGCGGCGACCTTGGCGCCCTGGGCCGTCGTCGCGCTGAACGACTTCGCCTGCTCGGTGCGCATGACGTCGAGCGTGAATTCGAAGCGCCGAAACGGCACGTCCTCGGGGGTCAGGCGAATGGTCAGCGTGCACGGATGGCTCGTGCTGGGCTGGTTCGCGGCGCTCTTCGCGAGGTGGAGCGCGACCGGCTTGTCCGCGCCGCGCTGCACCGTCAACGACGTCCCGGTCACGCGCACGCCGTCGGCGCTCGCGATCGACGTCAACGCGACAAGAATCAGGGCGACCCTCACCCCACAACTGTACGCCAGAAGCGCAGCACCGCGATGGCAAAGCAAGTCGGACCCACACGTTGCACTCGCGCACATCTCGCGTGAATGTGTCCCCGATGTCGCTCTCCACTTCGCTCGCGTTTCTGCGCGAAGCCGACAAGCTGAAGTCCATCCTGCGCCAGTCGCGCGTCACCTTCGATCCGGAACGACGCGAGAACGACGCCGAGCACTCGTGGCACCTCGCGCTCATGGCAGTCGTGCTCGCCGAGTACGGACCGCGCGGCGTGGACTTGCTCTCGGTGCTGCGCATGGTGCTCGTCCATGACATCGTCGAGATCGACGCCGGCGATACGTTCCTCTACGACGAAGCGCACGCGGCATCGAAGGCCGAGCGCGAGGCGGCGGCCGCGGATCGGTTGTTCGGCATGCTCGACGAGCCGTTGCGCGGAGAGCTGCGCGGCGCCTGGGAGGAGTTCGAGGAGGGACGCACGCCGGCGGCGCGCTTTGCTCGCGCACTGGATCGCCTGCAACCGATGCTGCAGAACCTGTACACGGACGGCGCGTCCTGGCGCGCACACGGCATCATCGCGCCGCAGGTTCGTGCGAAGAACGGCCCGCCCATCCGCGACGGTGCGCCCGACCTGTGGGCGCAGGCGGAGGCAATGCTCGAAGACGCAGTGCGGCGCGGCTGGATCAGCGAGGGCTGAGCGATTGGCCGGGTGCGGCCGCTCGGCCCGCGAGGTGCAGCACCGCCGATCGAGTGCACCATGCGCGCGATCGATGTCCTCCGCTTTCTCGTTCCCGCTGGCGTCCTGGTCACCGCATGCGCCTCGAGCCAGAAGCCTTTCGATCAGATGACGGCTCGCGAGCACCTCGCGGCGGCGGCCCGGGAGAATCAACTGGCTGATCAGGACTTCGAGAAGGTCCGCACCGAGACCGGCGAGAACATCGAGCCACCAGAGACGATGTCGACCGGCGACGTCTACGACTACACCTACGCGCAGTGGGGCGGCGCCATCCCATACACCTACGAGGAGAGCGACCCCGACGCGTACATCGCCTGGGCACGCGTGAGCGATCCGGGTGAGCGCGAGGAAGATGCGGCCAGCAAACATCGGGACAATGCGCTGCGGCACGAGCGGGCCGCGGCAGCTCTCGAGGGCAAGCCGTCGCCGCAGCCTCTGCCACCGCCGCAGCCGGAGAAGCAGCTGCTGCCGCCGGATCAGGGTTAGGAGCGCGCGCGGACGATCCGGACACAACCCAGCGATAACTGACCCTCGATGGGGCCCTTTGCGAACACGTCGATCCGACGCAGCGCGGTGATCGTGCGCTCGGGAAGCTGCCCGGTCCGCGCCTGCACGTGCTCGATCGGCAATCGGACCACGCCGTCGTTCTGATGGAGCTCGGTGCCCGTGTCATCGAGGAGCTTGAACACGAGCGACAAGCGGTTGTAGACGAGCTCGTTCGTGGCCTTCGCGCAGACGAAGAGCTTGATCTCCTGATCGGAGTATTCGCTGACGGTCCACCCGACGATCGAGGACAGCTCGATGCCGATGCCCGGCGGCGGTGTGCGCGGCGCGAGCTCGATCGGGGCGAGGCTGCCGTTCGGCGCGGGCACCGCCTTCGCATCGTACGACGCGACGAGCTCGTTGACGTCGTGACGCACGATCGCGAACAGCTCGAACGAGCACGCGATGTCGGCGAAGTTTTCCGACACGTACAGTCGGTCGCCGAGCGGGCTCCCAAGCACCTTGCTGAGGTACGGCGCGCCGTCGGCCGCGCGCGCGACGAGCCGAACGCCCGTGACCTCGAGCCGCTCGATCGCCTTCCTCAGCCGGACATCGACGGTGAGGTCTCGGCCCTCCAGCGTTGCTTCGAGGGTCGCGCGGATCGGACCGTCCGTGGCATCGCCGGTCAGCTGCAACCGACCGCGCGTGGCATCGTCGACCTGACCGATGAGGAGGTCCACTTCGTCGTGCTCGGGTTCGTCGCTCTCGAGCTCGGCGTCTGCTTCGTCGCTCTCCGGTTCTTCGTCGTCGTCTTCGAGGTCGGCGACGCCGTCTCGCATGCCGTTCGAGTACGCGTCGAGGTCATCGTCCCAGTAAACGGACTCGTAGGTATCCGAGACCTCGCATATCGCGTCCGGAAAGTGGCGGCGCAGCTCGGTGAGCGCGACCAGCAGGTCCTGCCACTCGTCATCGTCTGGCTCCCAGGGAGGCTTTTCGAAGCCGCTCGCGAGCACGTTTGGTTCGGGCGCGATCGTCAGGTAGTACCTGCGGCGGGCGACGTGCTGCTCGAGCCACGCGCTCTCTTCGGCCGTCAGCGGAACGTCGCGACGCAACTCGTATGAAACTGTCCACCCCATCAGAGTCCCTCCACGGCGATCGGGCCGAGCCGGCCGATGCCCGACGCCTTCACGGTGATCGGGAGCTCTAGCCGGGTCGCCGTGCCTTCGGCGTACGGCAACCAGATCTCGAAGATACTCCGCGAGGCATCGTTGTTGGCGTACGACGAGTACGCGTTGCCCTCGGCGAGCACGTTGTCATCCTCGCCGTGCACGCGACCGGACACGGAGCAATACGTCGAGACCTCGCCCCGCCGGATGTCGAGCTCGACGAACACGGAGAGGCCGCGATTCCATTTCTTTCCGTCGAAGTAGGCCGCGATCGAGATGATGTCCACGAACGGCACGTTGCCGCGCGTCGTGATGTCGACGGGTACGCGGCCCTCGGGCCCGGGACGGCCCAACCGTGCGCTCGCGAGGTCGGTGCTGATCTCGAGCCTGTACGGCAGGGTGAGCTCGATGCTGCGTGCCGCTCGCAAGGTCGACGCGCCGACAAACTGCTCGAGCGCGAGCTCGTGGCTCTCACCCGTGCGCGTCCGCAGGAACGTGCCAGGAACATCGATCAGTCGCCCGTCGGCATCCCGCAAGGCGGCATAGATGTACTCGAGCGAGACCGGCAGCGTGCTCGTCGCGGCACCCGCGACCCGTAGCCTGCGATCTGCGCTCGTGACGACGAGGTTGCCGGCAAGCGCGAGCGATGCCGGATCAGTCGGAGAGCTCATGGGGACCTCCCATTCAACGACACATGACGGAGTAAGTGGTTCATGGCGGCCGGTTTCGACCGGTCGTGCGAACGGTTGCTCGGCGGAGCGTAAATACTCGCCAGATTCGACCTTCGCCGGGCAAACGAAGGCGGTCGCGACCTGCCTGGCTGCCGCCTCCTCGGCATCACAATGTATGCACGTCGTCGTCGCGCACGTGCGGCGTGCGCGCTCGATGGCAGCTGCGGTTGTCGTCCGGAGGCGCAGGGAACATGACCGCAGCCCCGATCTCTCAGATGGTGCCGTAAGGGACCTTCTGTGCGTGTCGGCACCGTATACGCAAGTCATGACTGCATGAGATCCCTAATCCCCTTAGCCACCAGTTTCGTTCTCGCGCTCACCGGCGTTGCCTCGGCTCAGCGCTGGCAGTCGCCGCAGACCGCCCCGCAAAATCGCCAGCCGCAGACCGAGGAACGCTATCAGGCGCGCAATCAGCTCGCCGATGTTCGCCTCAATCCCGGCCGCGATCGCGCGTACATCCAGCTGCCGCGCACCGGCCGGCCGCTCGACTACCTCGAGCTTCGAGCGGGCCGCGCGAGGCTGATGCTTGACGACGTCGAGGTCAAGTTCGCGGATGGCACCTCGATCCACACGGGTGATCGCGGTGTTGTCCAACCCTTCGAGGGGCGCGTCGTCAACCTGCCTCGCCGGGCTGCACCGGTCACCGCCATCGTCGCGTCTTACCGGACGATCGGTCGCCGGATGCCGGCCCGCCTCCAGGTGTTCGGAGTTCCCGAGCACGGCCCGAACCGGTGGGGCCGCCGCGGCCGCTACTAAGGAACCTTCGTCAGGCGAGCACGCTCGCTCTGCGAGGCAGAGGCGCACGGCATCGACATTGAAGAGGGACTCGCTGCGCGCGTGATACGGTCGGTTTCTCATGCCGACCTCGGATCGCATCTTCCCGCTGTGCGAGCTCCTTCTCGGAGCGGCGTATGCCGATGGCGAGCTCCAGGCGCAGGAGAAGACCGAGATTCGCGCGCTGCTGATCGAGCTCGCAGGCGAGGCTCGCGTCGAGGTCGAGGCGTGCATCGCCTCGTTCGAGCCGGAGAAGTTTGATCCGAGCTCGGTGCTGGGCCTGTTCAAGGACGACTCCGAGGAGGAGCGGCGCAGGCTGCTCGTGCTCGTGAGCACCGTGATCGAAGCCGACGACGAGATCGATTTCGCAGAGAGCGACTACTTGCGGTCGCTGGCGTCCGGTCTCGGATTGCCCGACTCTGCGCTCGAAGGTCTCGCGGTCGACATGGAGATCGAGGAGATCAAGGACACGTTCGAGGCGGTGCGCAACGGTCCGCCGCCGGTACCTTCGCGCTGATCAGGCTGAGAGCGCGGCGCAGTAGCACGCGGCCGTGCGGAACGGCGCTCCGCGAGGCCGCGCGTCGGGCGCTGCGGTCGTGACCTACGGGCTGATCGGCTCGCCGTCTTCGTACGTGTTGCCGGAGATCGTCGGGTTCGGATCGTCGAGCGTCCACGGCCCGTAGGCGCTGTCACGCGTGAACACGTTGTTGATGATCTTCGTGTTGACCGGGACCGTGGCGCCCGTGCCGCGGATGTTGAGCGTGTAGCCGCCGCCGCCGAGCCAGTTGCACTCGATCGTGAGGTTCTCGGTCGCCCCACCCAGGTCGCCCGTCTGCACGGCCGCGTTGCTGGCACCCGAGATCCAGTTGTTGCGGAGCGTGACATTGGCGCCGCCGGTCGATTGCACGCCGTCGTTGTGCTGGTCGGGGCCGTTGCGCAGATCGTGGATCCACGAGTCCTCGATGAGGACCTCCGAGTCGGCCTTGAAGCCATCGGCACCGCCGTGGATGTTCAGGCGCCGTGCGGTGTAGCTCGCGAACGACAGGCTGGCCGTGACGTCGTCGGAGGTGCCCTCGATCTCCGAGTCCTCGACGACGAGGCCGGTGTTGTTGTTGTCGAAGTAGCGGATCGGGTAGTAGTCGCCCGAGCGGATCCGGACGCGGCGGATCGTGACGTTGTTCGCGAGGATCTGGATCTCGCCGGCGATGTCGAGGTCCTCGACGATCGCTCCGTCTTGTTCGACGCGGATCGAACCGCTCGGGGTGAGCGTGGTGCCCGCGGGCACGCCCGTGTTGTGAGGTCCCGGCTTGGGTTTGCCGCACGCCGAGAGCGGTCCGTCGCCGACATTGCCGTCGACTTCGGTTCCGGAACCACCACCACCACCACCGCAGGCGGCGAGACATGCGACCAACAACATCGGTTTCGTCCGCATCACTCGAGGTTAACGCAGAAGCTGGCTTCGCCGGCACGAACGAGCGATCCTGGGCGGCCGATGCCGCTCAGCGACTACGACTACGAGAACCGTCTCAGTGCCTGCGCCCACGACGCTTACAACAGTCCGACGCGAGAGAAGGTCGAGTACGTCCGCTATCTGATGGGCGATCGCCGCGCGAAGAAGCTCCTCAAGAAATGGAGCGTGGAAATGGGAGCGCTCCTCGGCGAGCTGTGCGATCCGGTCAAGGGCGAGCTGATCATTCGCATCGGCGAGGCCGAGGCGACGCGCAAGCCCGAGCCCAAGCAAGCGCTGAAGAAATGGGTGAGCGGCAGCAAGGAGCTGAAGGCGGCGCTCGAGCGCATGCCGTACTTTCGAGACCGCTACCGCTACGTCACGCGGACCAGCAAGGTGAAGCCGCTCGCGCCGGGGTTCGAGAAGCTGCAGGCTGCGGCGGCGCGCGCGTTCACGAAGCGCCTCGGCCGACGACGCGCCCAGTGGATCGGCGGCGTGTTCGAGCAGGAGTTCTTCTACCTGGCGATCGACGGCGAGGCCGAGAAGGTACGCGACGCCTCGCTCGCTCGCGCCCTGCGCGACGCGGTCGAAGAACCGATCGATGGCATCGACGATGATGTCCTCGAGGCGCTGCGCAGGTCGGCCGCGCTCGTCGCGCTCGGGCTCTGGCTGCGCGAGCAGAAGGCGAAGCTGACCACCTTGTCGGACGATCTCGAGTCGCCGAAGAGGCAGGTCAAGGTGCCAAAGATCGCGGCGCTGCGGTCGACGGCGGCCCGCTCCGCGGCGCTCGACGCGCTGTGCGCAGCTCCGGACTCGCGTCGCCTGTTCGAACGGCTGTTGACCCGCGGCAAGGGCCCACTGCTGGCGGCGCTGTCGCGCTGACGATTCCTTTCGCGTATCGGACCCGCTCAGGTGGGTTTCCGGTCGACGCCGTGCGCGTACTCGGGACCGGAGGAGCGCTCGACGAAGTAGCGGGCACCATCGGCATCCCTGGCCCAGTCGGCTCGCGACCCGTAGAAGATGTGGTTCTTGATCCCGGCGTCCAGCGGATCATCGAGCGTGCCCGCCGTCAGATAGACATTGTCCTTGTCTTCCTCGGCGGGCAGTGGCGTTCCGCAGGTCTTGCAACGCGTGATCGAGTACGTCGGCCGCACCGCATACGTGACCCGATGATCTTCGCCGCTCAGCCAACGAAAGCGTTCGCGCGGCACGATCACGATGGTATTACCCGTGCCTCCGCTCACCTTGCGGCAATTCGAGCAGTGACACATCCAGACGCCCTCGAAGTCCCCGTCGACCTCGTACGTGAGCGCGCCGCACAGGCAACTTCCTTTGCGTGGCATGCGAGCGACAGTACCCGCTCTCGGCCAGGCGTGCACGCACGAGGCGAAGAGTAGCCGGTGGCGTCACGTTCTTCGCGCCCGAGCACGGCACCCCGCAAGACACCGCGGCAGTCGCGTGCGCACGTCACCCGCGACGCGATGCTCGTCGCCGCCGAGCGTGTCCTCGCGAAGCTCGGCGCCGCCAAGCTCACGACGAACCACGTCGCCGAGGTTGCGGGCGTCAGCATCGGAACGCTCTACCAGTACTTTCCAAACAAGCAGGCGCTCGTCGCCGCGCTGATCGAGCGCAATGCGACACAGTTCGTGGAGCTGTTCACACGCGTGTTGATCGCGCATCCGAGCAGTGCTCCAGAGCTGGTCGCGCTCGAGCTCGGCCTGGGCCTTCGCGCTGCGTTTCACGGACAAGGGAAGGTTCACCTCGAGCTGTACGATCAAGTGCCGACGCTCGGGATCTCCCGAGCTCTCGAGGACGCGCTCGTACGAATGACCGATGAGCTGGCGCGCTGGCTCGCCGCGCATCCGGGCCTCGACGTCCGCGAGCCCCAGGCGACGGCGTGGGTATTCGTCCGCGCCGTCGAGGGCATTGTCCGCGCGTTCGCGATGTCGACGAACCTGGGCGTTCCCGAAGACACCGTGATGCGCCAGACCGTGGCGATGCTCCTCGCGGCGTTGCCGCGCGTAACGATCGCGTAAAGCGAGTAAAGCGGAGGGGAGAGCGAGCACGATCGCCAGGATCCTTCATGTTCTCTGGCGGTTGGGCGGGTCGGGCAAGCGAGTATCGCTGTCGCGCGGGGTCGTCTAGATCAGCGCGCCATGAAGCTCTCCTTTGCAACGACCAGTTTCGTTCTCGTACTCGCACTCGGCGCAGCTGCCTGCGCCACCGACTCCTCGTCGTGTGACCTCAACGAGACGCGCGCGTGCGTGTGCTCGGATGGTCAGCCTGGCGCGCAGAGCTGCGACGCCGCTGGCGACTGGACCGCCTGTAGCTGCACCGCGGGTGGTGGCGGCGGCGGTGGCGGCGGTGGCGGCGGCGGCGGTGGCGGCGGCAGTGGTGGCGCGACGTTCAAGCACGGCACGATCTGCACCTCGCCGAGCTTTGCGTGTGGCACTGCGACGAACCTCGTCTGCACGGTCGACGAGCCGACCGATCAGCAGGGGGTGTGTCGCCTGTCGTGCTCGACGTTTGGCGACTGCCTGAACAACCCCGAAGCGCTCAACCGGTTCGATACCGATTGCTGCGACATCGGTAATGGCAGCCGCGTGTGTGGCCAGAAGAGCCAGTGGCCGGAAGGCACGTGCAACTGAGCGCGAGCATGGCTACGTGTCGTCGGGCATGGCAAACCTCGAGACGTAGCCATGTACGACCGCACGTTCTGGGAACAGCTCTGGGAGAAGACGCTGCGCGAACATCCGGACAAGGTCGCGCAGCGGCCGCCGAACGCGCAGCTCATCGCCGAGATCGGCGGTCTGCCTCCGGGACGTGCGCTCGATGCGGGCTGCGGACATGGCGCCGAATCGCTCTGGCTCGCTGCGCATGGCTGGCAGGTCACGGCCGTCGACTTCTCGGCCGCGGCGTTGGCGCACGGTCGTTCGACCGCCGAGGCGATGGGCATCGCCGCGCGGATCGAGTGGATCGAGGGCGACCTCGCGACGTGGGCTGCGGAGCCCGCGCACTACGATCTGGTCGTCAGCCTCTACGTACACGTCGCCGGTTCCGTCGAGGAGATGGTGCAGCGAATGGCGAGCGCCGTCGCGCCGGGCGGGACGCTGTTCATGATCGGCCATCGCCCAGTCGATCCGGCGACGGGCGCGCGAACGGCTGCAGCAGGGCAGGTGCAGGTCTCCGTCGAGGAGGCCCGGCGCGCGCTCGATTCGAGTTGGGAGCTCGTCATCGCCGAGGAGCGACCGCGCACGATCGCCGTCAGCGGTGTCGACGCCGTGATCCGCGCGCGGCGTATCGCGTGAGCTCTGCTGACTACGACAACAGCTCGACGTAGCCATCCGTGCCGTTGACACGGATCCGCTGCCCGTCGCGGATCAGCCGGGTCGCGTTCTCGACGCCGACGATCGCCGGCAGGCCGTACTCGCGCGCGATCACCGCGCCGTGGGTCATCTGTCCGCCGACCTCCGTCACGAGGCCCTTGATCGTGACGAACAGCGGCGTCCAGCTCGGGTCCGTGTACGCGGTGACCAGGATGTCGCCCTCTTCGAGATCGGCCTGCGACATGTCGAGGATCACGCGGGCACGCCCTTCGATGGTTCCGGCGGAGACCGGCAGACCGACGAGGGCACCGGGCGGTAGATCGTCGCGCCGGTACGCGCCGGAGACGCACTCCCCATCGGACGTGAGCACGCGCGGCGGCGTGAGCGCCTGATAGGACCTGAACGCGTCCTTGCGCTCGCGGATGAGCTGCTCGTCGACACGGTGCGTGCGCACGACGTCCTGGAGCTCCTGGAACGTGAGGAAGAAGATGTCTTCCGGATCGCGCAGCACCTGCGCCTGGACGAGGCGCTCGGCTTCCTGCAGGAGCGCCTGCTTGTAGACGAGGTAGCGGCTGACCATGCCGTACTTCGGATACTCGCGATACCCGATGAAGGTCCGGACGCGGTCGATCATCTGCTTGGTCTCGTCGGCCTTCTGCGCGCCATCGGGCAGCGCCCGCAGACGCTCGAGCACGTCCCGCTCTTTCTTCGCAGCCTCGTGGAGGCCTTCCTCGAAGCGACGCTTGCCCGCGCCCGGCTCGGCGTTCTTGATGTTGCCGAGGAGGATCGGGAGGATCGTCGCGGGGCGTTCGGCCCAGCGCGGCCTCGTGATGTCGATCTCGCCGACACCGCGCATGCCGTACTTGTCGAGCCAGGACTGGATCGCATCTCGTGCGTCACGTCCGCCGGGAAGGCTGTCCAACTCGTCGAGGAAGCTGTCAGCCTCGACGTGCTGTAGAAACGCCAACACGTCGGGATACGGACGGATCACGTCCGCGACGTCCAGCAGCGCGAGCCCCATCTCCGACGTGACGTTGTTCGCGACGGACAGCGTGAGCGTGTCAGCTGCGTTCTTCTCGCCGAGCCACGCCTGCAGCTTGTCGTTGAGCCACCACGTCGCCTCGATCGCCGTCATGAACACCTGGTGACCTTGCGGATCGAACAGGAACCGCTTCATCTCCTTGAGGTCCTCGACGATGAAGTCGAGCAGCTCCGAGCCGGACTTCGTCGCGATGTCGCGCTTCGCGGCGGCGATCGAAGCCTGCGTGCGTGCGATCAGCGCGGTGACGATCGCCGGATCGACCTCGAGCGGTGCTGGCACCGGCGGCCGGCCGGCGGGCTGCGCGTCGGGCAGCGACGGAATGAAGTCGCCGCGGTCGAGTATGGACTCGAGCGCGTCCCTGATCAGCGGATCGCCTTTCCCGACCATGTCGAGGAGGCCTGCGCGGCTCGCCGGCGAACCCAGCGCCTGGGTGACGTCGACGAACAGCCTCCCGCCGGCGATCGCCATCGGCCGAGGCGTCGTCAGGTTCCAGAACGAGAGCCCGAGCGGCGTCATCGCATCGGTCATCATCTGCTGATGACCGACGGAGATGTAGACGTGGTTCGCCCCGTCGTCGGTCAGCGGAACCGGAAACAGCGTCGTGATCGGCCGGCTCTGGACGAAGTGGAAGTCATCGTCGACGAGGCACCACTCGATGTCCTGTGGTTTGCCGAAATGCGCTTCGATCCGGCGCGCCAGCTCGGCGAGTCGCACGACTTGCGCATCGCTGAGCGCGGCCTGCTGCTGCCGTTGCGACTCGATCGCGTGCTGCTGCGTCCCGCCGTCTGGCGACGCATCGATCGCGAGCGTCTTGGTCGCGATCGTCCTGCCGACGACCTCGTGGTCTCGCACCTTGTACACGTCGGCGTTGACGAGGCCGGAGACGAGCGCCTCGCCGAGGCCGAAGCTCGCCTCGACGGAGACGACCTTGCGGTTCGAGGTGATCGGGTCGGCCGTGAACAGGGTGCCGGCGACCTGCGAGAACACCATCTCCTGCACGACGACCGCCATGTGGACCTTGCGGTGGTCGAAACCGTTTCGCAGGCGATAGGTCACAGCGCGCTCGGTGAACAACGAGGCCCAGCAGCGGCTGACGTGCTCGAGGATCGACGCCGCGCCGACGACGTTCAGATACGTGTCCTGCTGGCCCGCGAACGATGCCGTCGGCAAGTCCTCCGCGGTCGCGCTGGAGCGAACCGCGTAGGCAGTCTCCTCGCGGAGCGCGCCGGTGATCGCGGCCGCGACGTCATCGGGGATGACGGTCCGTTCGAGCGTCTCGCGGATCTCGGCGCTCAGCGCGCTGATCGTCGCGCGATCGTCCGGCGCGACGCGGGATAGTCGATCGAGCCGATCGCCGAGTGACGGCGCATGCGCCACGATCCGCCGGAACGCGTCGGTCGTCACGCAGAACCCAGGCGGCACGCGAATGCCTTCGATCCGCGAGAGCTCGCCCAGGTGCGCGCCCTTGCCGCCAACGGCGGCGAGCTGCGTCTGGTCGACCTCGTCGAGCTGCAACACGTAGTGCGTTGTCATGGCCGATGACCCTGCAGCATGACCGGGGGCTTGCCGCAAGTCCCCGTCTCTGGCATAAGACTGAGGTGGAGAGAGGCACTCGCGTGCCCGCCACGGTCGACGCGCTGAGCTCCGGCGCAGACGACGTACCGACGAGCCTAGCTGCGCTTCGTCGCGGTGACCGTGCCGCCCTTCGCCTTCGGATCGCCCCACGTGCCCTTGCCGTCGACGCCGTCGAACGTGATGCGCATCGGCGCGGGCTGGCGCAGCGGCAGCACGAGCGTGAGCGTCGCGCCCTCGAGCTTCACGTCGTCGATCCGCACGGCATCGTCCTCGCCGAGCCCGCGCATGTCTGCGACCAGGCGCGTGCCCTCGCGAGTCACACGAACGACATGCGGAGCCGGTGCGCCCTGGACGACGAGCGTGACCTCGTAGAGGCCGGTCGGATCGCTGCTCGGCGGGGGCACGGACTTCGGTGCGGTCGCGGGTAGCGCGAGGATCGGAGCGACCGCGCCGACCCACAGTGCGTCGTTGCGCAGATCGAACGTCCAGACCGCGCGCGCGACGGTGGCCGCGCTGAGCACGCCGTCGAGGACGAGGTCCTTGCGGACGATGACGGGCACGTGAGCGGAGAGCGCGGGCGCGAGCCGCAGATCGACCTCGCCGGTCGCGGCGGCATCGGGCACGCCGAGCAGCTTGCTGACGTTCGGCCTCACGAACGTGGTTGCGCCGTGACCGGAATCGACCTCGAGCCAGACGGTGCCGCCGGAGGTCGTCACGCCGACGTACGGCGAGAGCTGGCCGCCGCTGATGCCGGTCGCGCGGCGGAATGCGAGCGAGGTCGCCTTCTTCGTGCGCGCGGCGAGCGAGGCCTTGCTCTCGAGCCACAGCCGGTCGTGCGCGAGGTCGAGCGAGACCGCGAGACCGTCGAGCGTCGAGAGCGAGATCATGCCGTCGACCTTCGGTGCGTCCTTGGGGAGCTTGGCGGCAAGATCGATCACCGCAGCCTCGGTGCGGATGAGCTGGCCGCCGACGCGAAGCTCGATGTCGCGGCACAGCGGCGTGTCGACACGCTCACCGGTCATGCGAAGCCCGATGCTGTTGCCCGTCGTCGCGCAGCCGAGCTGGCGCGCGAGCTCGGGCGAGATCGCGGTGACGCCACCGCCGGTGTCGAACAGCATCGGGTGGCGGGCGCCCGCGATATCGACCTGGATCGTGCGAGCGTGGCCGCGCGCGTGGTCGAGCGAGATCTCGACCGGCTTGGTCGGCCACGAGGGGCCAGGTGCGGCGGCGACGGGGGAGGCTAGGAGGGCGGTAACGAGGACAACGCGATACATCGGGGCCAGGATGCCCCAGCCGGTCGCTCGGATGACACGGTGTGATCTAGCGCGCGATCTCAGAACGGTACTGCCTCGGCAGTGGCCTCCAGATGGTTGGATTCGTGGCCGATCGCGTCCTCCAGCCAGAGCTCGAACCGGTAGGTGCCGACCGCCGGCGGAGCGATCGAGAGGCTGATCTGGATCGTGCCCTCGCTCGTTCCGGCGCTGTTGCGCACGTCGGTCAGCGGCAGCACCTGGTGCGAGCCATCGGGGAGCTCGATCTCCACACCGAGGTCGAGCACGTCGGCATCTGGATCGACAAACGTCAGCGAGGCGGTCACCGGGTTGTACGATTCCGCGAGGAGCGTCGTTGGTGCGAACTGGAGATTCGAGATCGACGGCGGCGTGCCGTCGGGCTCGTCCGTGCAGCCGAGGGTGAGCGAAGACAAAAGTAGGGCGATCGCCCAGGTGAGGCGTGACATGAGAGCTCCTTTCGAAGAGGCGGCTAGAAGCTGCCGCTAACGCTGAACGCGGCGCCGCCGGCGAGTGGATCGATGCTCCACCGCGGCAGCCTGCGGATTCCCGGATCGTGCGACCACAGTCGGACCATGCTCTCGATCGGGTACTCGAACCGGCTGGTGACGATCGCGAGCGTGCCGGCGAGCGCGAGACCGCCGAATGCGAGCCGATTGCCAAGGCTCGGTGACGGGTCGCGCTCGTTGAGGACGGTGAGCGTGAGCCCGGCGCCGACGGCGAAGATGCCGCCAGCGAGCATGATCTTGCGCGTGCGACGATAGTCGCGTGCGAGATCACCGAGCTTGTCCTCGGTGCGCGCTACGACGGTGGCGGGATCCTGGCCGGCGGCGAGGCCGTCCATGAATTCGTCGCGCAGACGTTCGGCGTCGGAGCGGCGGACGAGTGCGATCACGCCACCGACCAGCGCGCCTGCGCCGACCCCGGCGAGGGTGTAACCCAGGATCTCCGTCGACTGGTTGCCCGCGTCGGAGGCGATCCACGCGCCGAGCCCGATGGTGCCCACGCCGATGCCGACAAGACCTGTCCCGCCGAAGATCCGTCCGCGGTGCTCGAGGTCTCCGACGTGCGAGAGCATCTGCTGCATGCGATCGGTGTCGTCGCGAGAGATGCCGAACACTGCCGGCGGCGCGTGGAGAGCGGCAGCCTGATACGCGGCAAACGCGTGCGGCCCGAACGGCCGATCGAACAGCGCGTGGAATCGATCCGCCGGACCGCGCGTCGCGGACTCGTCGGCCGCAGCCGGAGCAAGCGTCGCGACGGCCGCCGATTCGTCGGTGGTGAGGCGGCGCACGACGCGCGGCTTGCGCGAGGGCAGCTCGTATTCCTCGACGGTCCCGTCGGCGAGCGTCGCGGGCAAGCGCAGCGTCACGTCGGCGCCCGCCTCCTTGTTCAGATCGATCCAGCGGAGGCCCTCGCGGTCGCGGATCGTCAGGCGCGTCGCGGTGTCGCGATCGAGGGTGAGGCGCGTCGCGGTCGCGGTCGCGAGCGAGAACAACGGTGCCGAGCTCTTGCCGCCCGGACCGCGCGCGTAGACCTTCGGCCGATATGCCGGGTTCTTGATATCGGCGGAGGCCGTGTCGACGAACGCCGCGAGCTCCTCGTAGCTGACCGCACCATCGCCGTTTGCGTCGGCGGCGCCGGCGAGACCCGAGCGGACGGCGTGGCTGAAGATGCCGGACTGGAGCTCGGACCACTCGTAGACCTCGGCCTCCGCGCTCGTCGACAGGAACACGCCCACATCGGGGAGCCGCTGGCCGAGGCTGCGCACGACATCCTCGGGCGTCGCGAATCGATGGCCACCCGGCTTGCGTGCGTTGAGCACGAAGAACGAGTTGCAGCTGTCGAGGATCACGTGTGCCCGCGTCGGCGCGATCTGGCGCAGCATCGCCTCGAGCGCCGCGGAATCGAATCGTCCGTCCTCGAGCTCGAGGAAGCCCAGGCCCTCCTCGACGTCGCCATGCCCGGCGAACACGAAGTAGAAATCGACCCGGTTGCCGCGCGCTCGCTCGGCCGCGACGTCACGCGCGATCGCCTCGGTCGCGGCAGCGAGGGCCGCACGCGTCGGTGGGCTCACGCGGCGTGCGAGCTCGGGGAACAAGCGGGTCGAGTCGTGGTCGAAGCGGGTGAGCAGGTGGACATCGGCGTCCGCGGCGATCGTGCGGAACGTCGCGCGATACTTCGCGCCGTCGTCGTCGGCGTATTGCAGCTCGGGACGATCGAGGGTCGAGCCGCGGTTCGAGGTCACGATCAGCGCGATCGTGCGATCCGCGTGCGCGAGCGACGACGACATCGTGATCGCGAGAAGGAGAACCAGGTGGCGGAGGCTCATGGCGGGGACACTCTCGATTCATCGACGTTCACCACGAGCTCGCGGATCACGTCGTCGGGGAAGCGGGATGCCAGCGCGGCAGGCTGGAGCTCGGCAGGCGACAGCCGCTCGATCATCGACACGCTCCGCGGACTCGCCGAGACGATCGTGATCAAGCGGAGCGGCCCCGGGGCAGGGCGATCGAGCACGACGGCGTCGGGCAGCGCGGTCTCGTGCGCGACCGGTGCGAGCGCGAGCGCGCCAGGATCGGTCCTGGCGTCGAGATAGGCGGGATAGAGCCAGTGCACGGTGCCCTGCGCGTCGACCGCGAACGCGAGGAGATGCACCGTCGAGCCGATGTTGCGGTACGTCGCGAGGTATCGGGTATCGCTGCGGACGTGCTCGCCGCGGGTGAGCTCGATCGCCTGCGGCGCAAGACGATGCAGGACGACGCCGACCTCGCGCGCGAGACCGCCGCTTCCGCCGCGCGCAGCGAACGTTCCGGCATCGCGATCGGGGCGGACCGCGACGAGCACGAGGACGAGCGCCGCGGCGGTCGCTGCGACGAGCCCGGCGAACATCGGAGCTCTCGACCGGCGCGCGGCTTGCGGCGTCAGGCGCGCGACCACGGAGGCGACGAGCCGGTCGGCCTCGATGCCAGCCGCGGGCGCGGCGAGATCGTCGAGAAGGCGGCGCTGGACTGCCAGCTCACGCGTGCAGTGCGCGCACGATTCGAGATGCGCACGCGCGGCGGCGGCGCGGTTCTCCGACAGCTCACCATCGAGCAGTCGGGCCAGCTCGTCGGGTCGTGGACAGGTCATGGTACCTCCGCGATGTGCTCGCGCAGCTTCTCGAGCGCGTGAAAGACCCGCGTGCGGATCGTCGCCTCGGGGCGACCGACGATCGCCGCGATCTCCGTGTAGTCGAGGCCCTGCTCGAAGCGGAGCAGGATCACCTCGCGTAGCCGCGGTGACAGCGCACCGATCGCCTCGTGCACGCGCCGGCGGCGTTCGCGCGCGAGCAGCTCGTCGAGCTGGTCGGGGTCACTCAGCTGTACATCCGTCTGCTCGGCGGTCGTCGTCGAGCGAGAGCGCCGCCGCCACCAGCGATTGTGGTTGCGGCTGCGGTTGGTCGCGACGGTGAACAGGAACACGCGGAACGGCCGCTCGGGTCGATACCGCTCGCGATGAAGCCAGATCTGGAGGAACGTGTCCTGCGCGAGCTCGGGTGCCGCGTCGCGATCGCCCGTCAGCTTCGTGCAGTAGCTCGCGACCCGTCGCATGTAGCGCTCGACGAGGACCGCGAACGCCGCCTGGCTGCCGGCCGCGCCGAGCGCCATGAGCTCCTCGTCCGCGCGCTCGCCAAGGGGCACGCGAGCGCTGGTCGGCGCGAGGGTCAGCTTCGGGGAGGTCATCGCGGTGGGCTACTGGGGTAACGCACGGGAGAACACCGCACCCTTCGTTCTGTTCAAAACGATCGACAGAAATCGCTCGAGCCCACGCGCCCGATACGACTCGGGAATGTTCGCTTGCGTTCGCCTGCATACGGATGTGCCCGCAATCACTCAACGTACGGCCGCGCTGGACCGCGCCTTGCTGTGCGTTCGATCAGCGAGGAACGGATGATGAACGCATTCGAGAAGTTCGCATGAGGCGCTTCGACTCGATCGTGATCGGAGCGGGGCAGGCGGGGCCCTCCCTCGCGAGCCGCCTCGCCGCGGCCGGGCAGACCGTCGCCATCGTCGAGCGGAAGCTGTTCGGTGGGACCTGCGTCAACACCGGTTGCACGCCGACGAAGACATTGATCGCGAGCGCACACACAGCCCATGTCGCCCGGCGTGCAGCCGACTATGGCGTACACGTTCCCGGGCCGATCAGCTTTGACCTGGCGCGCGCGAAGGCCCGGGCAGACGCGATCGTCGGCGCATCGCGCGAGGGGCTCGAGTCGTCCCTGCGCCAGACGGAGCGCTGCACGGTCATCCGCGGTCACGCGCGCTTCGTGTCGCCGGACACGGTGACGGTCAACGACGAGCAGATCAGCGCCGAACGCATCTTCATCAACGTCGGCGGTCGTGCGCGCGTGTCCGGGATCGACGGCGTCGCGAACGTTCCGTATCTCACCAACTCGTCGGTCCTGGCGCTCGAGCAGGTGCCCCGTCACCTGGTGCTGATCGGCGGCGGGCCCGTCGGGCTCGAGTTCGCGCAGATGTACCGCCGGTTCGGCAGCGACGTGACGATCATCGAGAAGAGCCGGCGGCTGCTCGCTCACGACGACGAGGACGTGTCCGTCGCGGTGACCGAGATCCTCGAGAGCGAAGGCATCCACGTGCGCGTTGGCGCCGAGTGCATCGCGCTCGCGCCGGATCGCGAAGGTGTCACCGTGACGCTGGTCTGCGAGTCGGGCGACCGAGCGGTCACCGGCTCGCAGGTGTTGCTTGCGGTCGGACGCCAGCCGAACACCGACGACCTCGGTCTCGACCGAGCCGGCGTCGCCGTCGACCGCCACGGCTACATCGTCGTCGACGAGTTTCTGCGCACCAGCGTGGCCGGCATCTGGGCACTCGGTGAATGCAATGGCCGCGGGGCGTTCACGCACACCGCGTACAACGACTACGAGATCGTCGCCGCGAATCTCCTCGACGATGATCGGCGCAAGGTGACCGACCGCATCGAGGCGTGGGCGATCTACCTCGATCCGCCGCTCGGGCACGTCGGCTTGAACGAGGACGGGGCGCGCAAGACCGGCCGGGCGCACCTCGTCGCGAAGCGGCCGATGACCCGGGTCTCGCGTGCGATCGAGAAGGGCGAGACCCGCGGCTTCATGAAAGCGATCGTCGAGGCGGAGACGAATCGGATCGTCGGCGCGACCATCCTCGGGACAGACGGCGACGAGGCGATTCACTCGATCCTCTACGCGATGTACGCGGGCGCGACCGCGAGGACGCTCACCCGGAGCGTTGGCATCCACCCGACGGTGTCGGAGTTGTTACCGACTCTCCTCGGTGACCTTCGTCCGCTCACCTAGCGGCACACGACCGCGTCGACGGTCGTGTCGACAAAGACCTTGGGCGTGACAAGGCGAACCTTGACGCGCCCCCGCTTGGCGGATGCCGACATCACTTCGACCTCTCCCTCGGACGGGTCCCAGCTGCCGGCCGACGCCTCGGCCTCGGGGCGCTCCGTGTTCTGCGTGTAGACGGTGAACCTGGCGGGGTGGCGCGGCGCCTCCGGGTCGACCTTCCAGGTGAACCCCTTCTTCCACGTGATCTCGACGTCGAACTTGCGGACGCCTGCGGCTCGGAGGAGACGTGCGCGCGTGTTGCACGTGAACGCCTCCTCGTACAGCGTCACGTAGTCCTTGCCGACGAGCGTGTCGTGCGTGACGAGCGCGGACTTCGGGACGAACCGCTCCGGCGGTGGCAGCGCCTCCTCGGCCGGCTTCGTGGCCGGCGCCTCGCTCGTCGCCGGTGGAGCCGGCGGCTCGGTCGTCGCTGGCTGCTGCTGCGCGTTCGCGTCGCTCGCGGGGGCTGCAGCCGCCACCGGCGTCGGCGTCGTGGACACCGGCGGCTGCGTGGCTGGTGGTGTTCCGCAGGCCGAGATAACGAGAACGAGCAGTACGCGGCGCATGGGCGCCAGATATCACAGTCGCGCAGGTGGAAGCAGTCAGCGCTTCAGCTGCGTGACCTGGATCAGGTTGCCGCAAGTGTCCTTCAGCACCGCGATCTTCGACATCGTCACGTCGGTCGGCGGCATCGTGAACTCGGCGCCCTGCGCCTTCATGCGCTCGTAATCGGCCTGCACGTCGCTGGTGTAGAACATCGCGGCCGGCTGGCTCTGCTCGAACATCGCCTGCTGGTAGGCCTTCGCCGCCGGGTTGTCGTTCTGTGCGAGCTGGAGCTCCGCGCCGTCGGGGTCGGCAGGCGACGTGACCGTCAGCCACCGAAATCCGCCGTTGCTGAAGTCGTCCTTCTTCACGAAGCCGAGCACCTCGGTATAGAAGCGCAGCGCCTTCTCCTGGTCGTCGACGTACACGCTGGCGTGCTTGATCTTCATCCCGGCGCTCGTCTGCGCGGTCGCCGTCGGCGTCGTTGCTTCCGGCTTCGACTTGCTACACGCGGCCACGGCGAGCGTCAGGAGCAATGCGGAGGCAATCTTTGTCATCGGGTTCATCGGGTCCTCCGCTTACCAGCGCATCAGCTGGGTGATCTGGATGAGGTTGCCGCAGCCGTCGTTCAGCTTGGCGATCTTCGACCCGGTCACGTTGGTCGGCGGCATGATGAACTCGGCGCCGCGCGCCTTGATGCGGGCGTGCTCGCCGTCGAGGTCCTCGGTGAAGAACATCGCCGCGGGCTGGCCCTGCTCGAACATCGCCTGCTGGAAGGTCTTCGCCGCGGGGTTGTCGTTGAGCGCCAGCTGCAGCTGCGTGCCTTCCGGCTCCTCGGGCGAGGCGAGCGTGAGCCACCGGAACGACCCCTGGCTGAAATCGGCCTTCTTCACGAAGCCGAGCACCTCGGTATAGAAGCGAAGCGCCTTCTCCTGGTCGTCGACGTACACAATTGTCAGTGAAATCTTCATTGGTTAGCTCCTGTTCTCTTGGGCCTTCACTCTCATGACGGAGCTCGGCGCGCGAATGTGACGGTTGGTGATGAAAAAGATCGCCTAGGCGATGTCCTGAATCTGGAGCTCGGCGAGCGCGTCGGGCTCCACGACGATCTCGGCGTCGAGGATCGTCTCGCCCACGAACGTGAAGATGAGCACGCGCTGGATCTTGTTGCCGGGCGCCAGTGCGAGGCCGACGCGACCGTCGACGAAGACTGGGCGCATGTGCTCGGTCGCGCGGCGGAACTGGATCGCGCCGCTGGCCCACTCGTGATTGCCGCCGAGCACGGCGACGAGCGCCTCTAGGTCGCCGGACCGGAGCGCGGCGAGGAACGAATCGACCACGCGGCGCTGGGTCGCGAGATCGATCTCCGGCGCAGACGCGCCCTGGACGCGGCGGCGTGCGCGGCTCGCGAGCTGGCGCGTGGCGACCGACGAGCGGCCGACGATCGGCGCGATCTCGTCGAACGACATCGCGAACATGTCGTGGAGCACGAACGCGAGCCGCTCCGCGGGATCGAGCTTGTCGAGGACGATCAGGACGGCGAGGCCGACCGAGTCCGCGAGCGCGCGATCGTCGGTCTCGCGCGACGAGGTCGGTTCCGGTGCCGCTGCGAGCGAGTCCTCGCGCCGCGACGTGCGGCTGCGCAGCATGTCGAGACACACGCGCGCGACGACGGTCGTCAGCCAGCCGCGCAGGTTCTCGACCGCGCTGGTGTCGGCGCGCGACAGCTTGAACCAGGCCTCCTGGACGGCGTCGTCGGCCTCGCTCGCAGAGCCCAGCATGCGATAGGCAACCGATCGGAGGTGGCTGCGATGTTCCTCGAAGGTGGCGGCGAGCTCGGTCATGGAGTTGCGGCCAGCGTACGGTGAGTCGGCCGCGTTGCCCACCGGAGTAGCCATGGTCCAGTACGTGATCGTCTTGTGGATGGTGGCGGTCACATTCGGTCCTTTCATTTCGTCGATCCGGTGACGGAATACCTGACCCCCATGTGACAAGGACGACGGATACACTGCGCGCGATGGGTAGCGGCAACATCGAGATCCGGGGCGCGCGCGAGAACAACCTGCGCAGCGTCGACCTCAAGATCCCCAAGCACGCGATCACGATCTTCACCGGCGTCTCGGGATCCGGAAAGTCGTCGATCGTGTTCGACACGATCGCGACCGAGGCACAGCGGCAGCTCTACGAGAACTTCAGCATGTTCATCCGGAACTTCCTGCCGAAGTATCCGCCGCCGGCCGCCGACGCGATCGAGAACCTCAACATGGCCGTCATCGTCGACCAGAAGCGGCTCGGCGGTGGCTCGCACTCGACGGTCGGCACGGTCACCGACATCTACACGGTGCTGCGCCTGTTGTTCTCGCGCGCCGGCAAACCGCACGCCGGTTACGCGAACGTGTTCTCGTTCAACGACCCGCAGGGCATGTGCCCCGAGTGCAACGGCCTCGGCAGGAAGCTCGCCGTCAAGGCCGACAGCTTCCTCGACATGTCCAAGTCACTGTCCGAGGGCGCGGTGCAGGTGCCGACGTTCGCGGCGTGGGAGAACAACGTCTACGTGGCGTGCGGCTTCTTCGACGTGAAGAAGAAGCTGTCGAAGTTCACCAAGGAAGAGATGGACCTGCTGCTCCACGGCACGGAGCGCAAGTTCAAGACGACGTACAACGGTCAGCCGTTCAACGCGCGCTACGAGGGCATCATCGCGATGTTCGAGCGCGCGTACATCAAGCGCGACCTCAAGCTCCGGCCCGAGCGCACGCAGCGGCTCGTCGAGCAGTTCCTGACGATGGGGTCGTGCGATTCGTGCAAGGGCGGGCGGCTCAACCAGGCCGCGCTCGCGAGCAAGATCGCGGGCAAGAACATCGCGGATTGCTCGGCGATGGAGATCGGTGACCTCCTGCCGTGGGTCAAGAAGATCGAGGGCAAGGTCGAGGAGGCGATCACGAAGACGCTCGCCGAGCGCCTGCAGGCCGTCGTCGACATCGGCCTCGGCTACCTCTCGCTGGAGCGGCCGACCGACACGCTCTCCGGCGGCGAGTCGCAGCGGGTGAAGATGGTCAAGCACCTCGGCTCGAGCCTCGTCGACGTCCTCTACATCTTCGACGAGCCGAGCGTCGGCCTGCATCCGCGCGACGTCCACCGCCTCGGCGAGCTGCTCGGTGCGCTGCGCGACAAGGGCAACACGATCCTCGTCGTCGAGCACGATCCCGATGTCATCAAGATCGCCGACCACATCGTCGACGTCGGTCCGCACGCCGGCACGCGCGGCGGCCAGGTCGTGTTCGAGGGCACGTTCGCCCAGCTGAAGCACGCCAAGACGCTGACCGCGACGCATCTGTTCCGCGCGTCGAAGATCAAGGGCGACCCGCGCAAGCCGACGGGTCAGCTGGCGGTGAAGCATGCGACCGCGAACAATCTGCAGGACGTCAGCGTCGATATCCCGACCGGTGTCCTGACCGTGGTCACCGGCGTCGCGGGCTCGGGCAAGAGCTCGCTCGTGCACGAGTGCTTCGTACCGGCGCACCCCGAGGCGGTCGTCATCGATCAGTCCGCGATCGGCACGTCGAGCCGCTCGACGCCCGCGACCTATACTGGCGTGATGGACGACCTCCGCAAGGAGCTCGCCGACGCGAACGACGTCGATGCCGGCATGTTCTCGTTCAACAGCAAGGGCGCGTGCGAGGCGTGCAACGGCCTCGGCGTCATCTACACCGACCTCGCGTTCCTCGACGGTGTGAAGACGCCATGCGAGACGTGCAACGGCCGTCGGTTCAAGGACGACGTGCTCGAGTACAAGCTCGGCGGCAAGCACGTCGGTGACTTCCTCGCGATGACCGTCGCCGAGGCGCTGCAGTTCTTCGAGGAGGGCCCCGGCGCGAAGGCGAAGAAGCCGGGACCGATCGTGAAGAAGCTGCGCGCGATGCGCGACGTCGGCATCGGCTACCTGACGCTCGGCCAGCCCCTCAACACGCTCTCGGGCGGCGAGTGCCAGCGCATCAAGCTCGCGAGCGAGCTGCACAAGAGCGGCTCGATCTACGTGATGGACGAGCCGACGACCGGCCTCCACACGAGCGACATCACGCACCTCTTGACGATCGTCGACCGCCTGGTCGACGGCGGCAACACCGTGATCATCATCGAGCACAACCTCGATGTGGTGCGCCACGCCGACTGGATCATCGACCTCGGTCCCGATGGCGGTAGCAAGGGCGGCAAGGTCATGTTCGAGGGCCCGCCGGCCGCGCTCGCGAAGCACAAGACGTCGATCACCGCGCGCTATCTACGCGGAGACTGAGGAGATCTCGGCGGCCTGTCGATTTTCTGCGACCGGCGCTCCGCCTGTGGCTCTATCCACCAAACATGAAGCTTCAAGCGCTCGTCATCTCTGCATCGCTCGCCCTCTCGCTCATCGGCTGCAAAAGCAGCAACGAGGCACAGGTCGAAAAAATGGTCTCCATGATGGAGGACATGGGTAACGTCGTCGACAAGGCCGGCGATGACTGCGGCAAGATGGCCGACGGTCTCGAGGCCATCACCAAGAAGTACGACCTCGAGGCGATGAAGTCGGCCGCCGAGAAGCTCAAGGGCGACAAGGACGAGGCCAAGAAGATCATGGAGAAGTACGGCGACCGCATGACGAAGGTGATGCCCAAGATGATGGGCATGATGAAGTGCAGCGAGGACCCGAAGATGAAGGCGCTCGAGTCCAAGCTCAAAGGCGTGATGTAGCGATCACGCTGCCTTCTTCTGCTCCATGTGGCGATGGGCGAAGACCTCGCCCGACATGACCTCGGGCTTCTCTGGGAATTCTTTCGCCATCGTCTGTCCGACCCACTTGGCGGCGGCGCGCACCGATTCGTCGGCGCCCTTGGCGTCGCGGAACACGCTCACCGAGATGAGCCCGTCCTCGGTGTCGAGCGCGTAGAAGTCGACGAAGCCGTCGATCTGCGCGATCAGCGGCACGAACTCGCGATTGACGCGCTCGGCGATCTGATTCCTGTCGCCTTCGACCTTGCGATACTTGCGGACTGTCACGTGCATGGCTGGATGCTCCTTTCCGCACGGAACGGCTGCATCAAGCGAGCCTGACGACCGAGTCAGCGGTCGTAGAACGTCGAGCCCAGGTACCAGTACAGCGGCGGCAGCTTCATCTGCGGCATCGTCGGGTCGTACGTCTTCACCGCGTGCGCTCGGCCCGCCGCGACCACGCGCGCACCATCCTTCGTCGCAAGCGCGGCCACGTACGTGTCGTCGCCGATCTGCACGCTATCGGTCACGTCGATCGCCGTGAATCCCTGCGCGGTCAGGAGGCTCGCGATCTCGCCGTCCGAGAGCTTCCTGCGCTGCGCCTCCTGGCCCTTCGGATCATTGATCATCACGAACTGCAGGTACCAGCCGGCATACAGCTTCACGAGATCCTCGTGGGCGAACCGAGCGAAGTCGATCTCGAGGAACGTCCACGTGACCGGGCCCGCGAGCGCGATGCCGCGGTTGCCGTCGGCGTATGCGAACTCGACGAGGTAGACGTTCTCTGGCTTGTCGTGGAACGGCCAGTCACGCTCGCCGCGCCATACGATCGCGGCGCGCTCGGGTGGCTGCCCGTACTCGTTCGGATGGGCGAGCCAGTCGCGAACCTCGGCGAGCACCGCCTCGTCGCCGCTGGCCGCGACCGCAGGCGCCGATTGCGGCTTCGCTGCCGGCGGCAGTGGGGACGCCGCATTCGTACACGCGAAAAGCTGGACGAGCACGATGGCACAAACCGAGCGACGCACGCCCGGAGCCTACCTTCGTCGGCCGCCCGCTGTCAGCGACGGCGCAGGCACAGCTGTTCGAGCGCGGGGACGAGGTCGGGCTCGTCGGTGCGCGCGAGCGCGAGCAGGTGGCGATCGTTGCGCGCCTCGCGCCTCATGATCTCGGCGAGCCGGATCGCTGCTGCGCGCCCCCGCTCGTCGGGTGCGCTCGGATCGATCACGGCGACTAGCTCGCGCACCTCGTCGAAGAGGTCCGGCGCGATCTTCTTCTCCGTCAGCGACGGCGTGCAGCCGCGCGACCGCCCGGTGGCGAGACTGCACGAGCCGCCGATCAGCTCGCACAATGGGTGTCGGCAGTCGGTCGTCATGCGCGCCGGCCCTGGACGATCGCGACCGCGCCGCCGACGCAGCTGTCGCAGATGAACACGCCCGGGCCCGCCACGAGGGCAGGGACCTCTCGCCGAGGGCGCTGGCAAAACGAGCACCGATAGCGATCATCGTGCGGGTGCTTTGTCGGCGGACGTTGCGCGAGAGTCGCGAGGATCGCGTCGAGCTTCTCGTTCGGAAAGTCCGCGGCCGATTCGTTCCGGGCGGCGTCGTGAGGCACGCCGGCCTGTTCGGCGAGGATACTGCAGCAGAGCGCGAGGCATTCGTCGCAGATCACGACCGTCGCCGCCGGTGGAGCGCCGACGAGCGCCCGTACTTCGCGCCTTGTCTTGCCGCAGAACGCACAGGTGCCTTCCGTGGCGAGTTGCAGCTTGGATTCGTCGCGCAGCATCGTGTGGGATCGATTATTGCCGAAATCAAGATCGTGCGTCGCCGGCATCCTAGCTGCTACGATCGAGGCGTGCGCCGGCCGGTGATCGACCCTCGCATCACGTGGATCACGGGCGAGCGTCATGCGGGGCCCAACGAGTGGATCGGCGTGCTCGAGGTCCGCATCGACGGGAGCTGCCGCGCGGCGATCGCCGAGCGCGTCGAGGTCGACGGCCGCTGCCATATCCGGCTCGCGCGCACGGCGTGGCAGAGCAAGGACGCGATCGACACCCGCTGGTGGAGCCTCGTGCTCGATCGCGAAGGCAAGGCCTACACGGTCCGCAACGGGTCGTGTGGCGACGCGCTGACGACGGCGGACGTTCCGCGCGTCACCGCGGCGCTCGTCTCGCTGCGCCTCGCGTCGCCGGGGACGATGCTGGCGCTCGACGACGCCCCGGCGATCTTTCCCTGGCGCGTCGACTGAGCGCTGCAGGTTGCATACCGCGGAACGCGAGCTGGACTGGGCCGCGCGAGCGATTCCGCGGAGTTCGAGCTGGCGCAGTGGCTGCAATGAGGCCGAGCATGACCATCACTGCCATCTCGCATGACGATCTCGAGGCTGTTCACGGCGGCGCTGCCGCGAGCGACCAGGGCTCGCTGTTCTATCCCTCGAGCGAGGCGATCGCGGGCGCGCTCGAGTCGCCGTCGGCCCGGATGTCCGGCGTCGTCAATCCGGGCGGCCAGGTGTTCGAGCGCAGCAATGCGGGCCCGAGCGCCTACGAGCGCGTGAACAACGCGTTCGACAACTCGACGCGCGCGATGCGCACGTTCAACGAGATCGGGGGCGCGTTCACGCAAGCGCCCGGCTTCGGCAACGGCGACGTGCTGAAGCCGTAGCTAGATGCCGCTATCGCTGCTCAGGCACGTGAGCTGAAACGCGCACGCGGGCGAGGTGAGCCCTGCGCAGAGGTCGCCGCTGACCGCCGCGGCGCAGGCCTCGGCGTTGTCGACGGTCGCTGTGCACGATGCGTCGAAGCTCGCGAAGCCCGCAAGGCACTTGGCCTCGGTCGTCGCGAAGACCGTGATGCCATCGCCGCAGTCCTTGCTCTCCACATTCTCCTGCGATGCGACCATGAACTCGCAGACGTCCTGTTGCTCGGACGCGCTCAGCTCGGTCAGCTTCTTGCTGCCCTCGACGCCGGAGCTGCCGGAGGAACCAGAGTCGTCGCCGCCGCACGCGGCCATCGTGAAGATGAGGATCAGGGAAGCAAAACGAAGCATTGGAGTCTCCTTCGGGACGGGTTCCTGATGTGACGGGCGGAACCCATGACATGGGTCATTTTTTTGTCCGGTTCAAGACACCCGAACACCTTCGAGGCGAAGCCCGGCCGGAGTGGTACTGCAGTGTATGCGTGATGCGCATACGAGCTGACGTAGCAGGTTGCGAGCGTTAGCGCTCGACGATGCAGCTCGCGAGTCCGAGCAGCGTCGCGTTGTCGAACACCGGAAACGCGACGAGGCGATAGTCGCGCGTGCACGGCAAGGTCGCCGCCTTGGCCTCGTCGCATGCGAGATCGAAGACAGCCCCGCTCTCGGCAATCGAGCTCGCGGTGACCTGGTTCCAGCGCGCGTCGTCGGCGATGCCGTATGGGGCCACCTTGGAGCGCACCGACGACAGCGCAATCGCGAGACCTCCACGGTCGTAGATGGCCGCGGTGATGCAGCCCGGCGTGCCCTCGCAGAGCGTCGTCAGGACGTGCGAGACCTCGCTCTCGATGACCGATGCGCGCGGTGGTTTGAGGCTCGGATCCGCCAGCGTCTTTGCCTCGTCGGCGACCGCGGCGCGCGTCGCATCGCGACTCGCAGTTGTTCTCTCCGCCATCTCGCGGACCAGGAACGTGTAGACGGAGACGTTCACGCCATCGCCGACGGGGCATCGCGCGGTCGCATCCGCCGCCGGTGCGGAGCGCGGAGCTTGGACTCCGCCGGTCGAGGACGTGCACGCGGCCACCAGCAACATCGGCCAGAACCTCATCCTGTGGGAACGCATGACTGCGCGAGAAGATTCACACGTCGGCGGGATCGATTGCTAATCGGCTTCTGATAGCCCTGGGTTGTCAGAGCCATCGGCCCAACGGATGACCATCTGCGAGCTTCCGCGAGTACGGTTTGCGCATGGAAAGCAAATGTCCGTTCAAGCATCAGTCCGGCGGAGGAACGACGAATCGTGACTGGTGGCCGAATCAGTTGCGACTCGAGACGCTGCATCAGCGCTCGTTGCTCTCCAATCCGATGGGCGGCGAGTTCAACTACGCCGAGGAGTTCAAGAGCCTCGACTTCGAGGGCCTGAAGAAGGACCTCCATGCGCTCATGACCGACTCGCAGGACTGGTGGCCCGCCGACTTCGGCCACTACGGGCCGCTGTTCATTCGCATGGCATGGCACAGCGCGGGCACGTACCGCACGGGCGACGGTCGCGGCGGAGCGGGGAAGGGTAGCCAGCGGTTCGCGCCGCTGAACGCGTGGCCCGACAACGCGAACCTCGACAAGGCGCGCCGGCTGCTGTGGCCGATCAAGCAGAAGTACGGCCGCAAGATCTCGTGGGCGGATCTGATGATCCTCGCCGGCAACGTCGCGCTCGAGTCGATGGGCTTTCCGACATTCGGGTTCGGCGGCGGCCGCGAGGACATCTGGGAGCCCGAGGCCGACGTGTACTGGGGCCAGGAGAAGAAGTGGCTCGAGGACAAGCGCTACTCGGGCGACCGCGAGCTCGAGGCACCGCTCGCAGCCGTGCAGATGGGGCTCATCTACGTGAACCCCGAGGGACCGAACGGCAAGCCAGATCCCGCCGCGGCGGCACGTGACATTCGCGAGACGTTCGGCCGCATGGCGATGAACGACGAGGAGACGGTCGCGCTGATCGCCGGCGGTCACTCGTTCGGCAAGGCGCACGGCGCCGGCGATCCGTCGAAGCACGTCGGCTTCGATCCCGAGGCCGCCGACGTCGTGCAGCAGGGCTTCGGCTGGAAGAATGCGCTCGGCAAGGGCCACGGCGGCGACTCGATCACGAGCGGCCTCGAGGTGACGTGGACGACGACGCCGACGAAGTGGAGCATCAACTTCCTCGAGAATCTGTTCAAATACGACTGGGAGCTGACGAAGAGCCCGGCCGGTGCACATCAGTGGACGCCGAAGGGTGGCGCTGGTGCGGGCACGGTGCCCGACGCGCACGACGGCGCGAAGCGCCACGCACCCGGCATGCTGACCACCGACCTCGCGCTCCGCGTCGATCCGGCGTACGAGAAGATCGCGCGCCGCTTCCTCGCGAACCCGGACGAGTTCGCCGACGCGTTCGCGCGCGCGTGGTTCAAGCTCACCCACCGCGACATGGGACCCAAGGTCCGCTATCTCGGGCCGGAGGTCCCCGCCGAGGATCTGATCTGGCAGGACCCGGTGCCCGCGGCGGATCACCCGCTGATCGACGAGCGCGATATCGCGGGGCTGAAGGGCCAGATCGCGGCCTCGGGGCTCACGATCTCGCAGCTCGTGGCGACGGCCTGGGCTTCGGCATCGACCTTCCGTGGCTCCGACAAGCGCGGTGGTGCGAACGGCGCGCGGATCCGGCTCGCGCCGCAGAAGGACTGGGAGGTGAACGAGCCCGCCGAGCTCGCGAAGGTGCTCTCCGTGCTCGAGCGAATCCAGGACAAGTTCAATGGCGCGCAGCAGGGCGGCAAGCGCGTCTCGCTCGCCGATCTGATCGTCCTCGCGGGCGGCGTCGGCGTCGAGCAGGCCGCGAAGAGCGCGGGCCATGGCGTCACGGTTCCGTTCACGCCCGGCCGTACCGACGCCTCGCAGGAGCAGACCGATGTCGAGTCGTTCGGTGTCCTCGAGCCGATCGTCGACGGGTTCCGCAACTATGCGAAGGACCGCTACTCGGTGCCGGCGGAGGAGCTGCTCGTCGATCGCGCGCAGCTGTTGACGCTGACCGCACCGGAGATGACGGTGCTCGTCGGCGGCCTGCGCGTCCTCGGCGCGAACGTCGGCCAGACCCAGCACGGTGTGCTCACGAACCGCGTCGGGTCGCTGACCAACGACTTCTTCGTCAACCTGCTCGACATGGGCACGTCGTGGAGTGCCGTGTCGGACAAGCAGGACGTGTTCGAGGGTCGCGACACCAAGACGAACGCGGTGAAGTGGACGGGAACGCGCGTCGACCTCGTGTTCGGCTCGAACGCGATCCTGCGCAGCCTCGCCGAGGTCTATGCGAGCTCGGACGCGCAGGAGAAGTTCGTCCGTGACTTCGTGAAGGCGTGGACCAAGGTGATGAACCTGGACCGCTTCGACGTGCGCTAGCGACTCGCGACTTTCGGGGACTCGGCCCGTCGCGCGTGCTAACGGTACACGATGGCAGATCGCAAGCAGGCGAGCGACTACCCACCGGAGGTCCTCGAGCTATTCGACGGCTATGTCCACAACGCGCTGAGCCGGCGCGACTTCCTGACGCGCGCCGCGAAGTATGCGGTCGGCGGGATGACCGCGCTCGCGATGCTCGAGAGCCTGCAGCCGAACTTCGCGTGGGCGGAGCAGATCAAGAAGGACGACGCGCGGATCAAGGCGGAGTACGTGACGTACTCGTCGCCGAAGGGCTCGGGCGAGATGCGCGGCTACCTCGCGCGACCGGCGAAGGCGAAGGGCAAGCTGCCCGGCGTCGTCGTGATCCACGAGAACCGCGGCCTCAATCCGTACATCGAGGATGTCGCGCGGCGGCTGGCGGTCGCGGGCTATGTCGCGTTCGCGCCCGACGCGCTGACACCACTCGGCGGCTATCCCGGCGACGAGGACAAGGCGCGCGAGCTGTTCGCGAAGCTCGATGCCGGCAAGCGGACCGAGGACATGATCGCGGCCGCGGAGTACGTGAAGGCGCGGAAGGACGTGACGAGCAAGATCGGGTGCGTCGGGTTCTGCTTCGGCGGCGGCGTGTGCAACATGCTCGCGTCGCGCCTGCCGTGGCTTGCCGCGGCCGTGCCGTTCTACGGCACCGGCGTGACCGAGGACGAGGCGAAGGGGATCAAGGCGGCGCTACAGCTGCACTTCGCCGGCACCGACGAGCGCGTGAACGCGGGCTGGCCCGACTACGAGGCCGCGCTGAAGAAGCACCACGTGCGCTATCGGGCGTACCAGTATCCCGACACGCAGCACGGGTTTCACAACGACACGACGCCGCGCTACGACGAGAAATCCGCGAAGCTGGCGTGGAGCCGCACGCTCGCGTTCTTCACGAAGCAGTTGCACTAACGCGGCTTGGGGACGAGTGCGGCCTCGAGCTCCTGGATGCGGCGGCGTGCCTCCGAGAGCTGGGAGGCGAGCCTGACGATGATCTCGATGCCCGGCCACTCGACGTCGAGGTCGCGCCACAGCGTGCGCGCGAGCAGCACGGTGTCGACATCGACCGCCACGACGTTGCCGTCGCTCTCCTCGATGACGCCTTCGTCGACGAGCCGTACGAGCAGCTCGTCATCGCCCTCGACGAGCTCGAGCAGGTGCTGGTAGGTGAAGCGGGTCATAGCGTCAGGCCCTCCCGGACCGGCTTCGTGTAGAGCTTGTCGGCCGCACGCAGCGCCTCGGCGAGCGCGTCGTCCTGCTTGTCGGGCATGCGGACCGCGACTTCGACGATCAGGTCGCCGTGGTCGTTCTTGCGCGCGACGCCTTTGCCGCGCAGCCGCAGCTTCGCGCCGTTCTGCGTGCGCGGCGGAATCTTCAGCACGACGGGACCTTCGAACGTCGGCACGCTGACGCTCGCACCGCGATACGCCTCGTCGAGCGTGACGGGCAGGGAGAGGAAGAGGTCGAGCCCCTCGCGACGGATGAGCGGATGCGGCCTGACGACCGTCTCGATCACGAGATCGCCTGGCGGTCCACCACCGCGACCCGGCGAGCCTTTGCCGGGGACGCGCAGCGTGTCGCCGGTGTCGGCGCCCTTGGGAATGCGAACGCGCACGGTGCCATGGCCGGGCAGGTCGGCCATCATCTCCGTACCCTCGATTGCCTGCCGCTGATCGATCTCGACAGAGGCGTGGAGATCGCCGCCACGCGCTGGACCGCGGGGCGCGCGCCGGCCGAACAGGTCGCTGAAATCGAAGTCGATCGGTCCCTCGTCCTCGCCGAAGCGCGTGCTCCGGCGCTGGCGCGTGTCCTGCCACTTCGCGTACTCGCGTGCCTTGTCGGGATCGAACCCGCTCTGCAGCGAGGCCTCGCCGAATTCGTCGTACGCCTTTCGCTTCTTCTCGTCGGAGAGGACGTCGTAGGCGGCGGAGACATTCTTGAACGTGGCCTCGGCGGACTTGTCGCCCGGGTTGACGTCGGGGTGGTGTTTGCGCGCGAGCTTCCGATAGGCCTTCCGGATCTCGTCGGCACTCGCGGTCTTGGCGACGCCCAACGTCTCGTACAGCGACTCAGCCATGCTTGCACTCTAGCGGGACCCGGCGGGAGTGGTTACGTGCGCACAGCGTGAGCGCGTCCGCGCACTGGCGACAGAACGCGCTATTCCGGCTTCCAGAGCGGGCGGACGCTGCGCGGGATCCGATTGTCGATCTGCTGGATCTCGTCGGGCGGCAGCCGGCCGCGCACTGCGGCGAACACCGTGCGCGTGATCGGATCGGCCCGGGACTCGTCGATCCCGAGGTGATCCGCGACCTGACGCAAGAACGTCGGACGCTTCATGACCTCCGGCCGCTCGCCGCGATGGGTCACGCAAGCACCGAGCACGTTGCGCAGCGTCCTCGAGCGGTCGGCAAGCTCCTGGGCTTCGTGGCCCGTCAGCTCGAACGACAGCGAGCAGAGGACGGCTCCGAGCGCGAGCGTCGCGGAGAGTCCTTCCGTCAGCACGCCGCTCTGCTCGATCTCGCGCAGGATGCTCTCGGTCGGCTCCTCGACCGGCCGTGCGATCACGTCGGCGCGCGGCGGTGGTGGCGGCGGTGCCAGCTCCGACGGGTCGCGCGGATACCAGAGCGCCCGCAGATCGCTGGGAAGCCGCCTCCGGACCTCCAGCACCTCGTTCTGGGGCATCAGCTTCTGCAACGAGTCGAACACGGCACGCGTCACGCGTTCTGCCGCGACATAGGTGATGCTCAGCGCGCTCGCGACGAGCCGCAGGAATGCGGTCTCGTCGAACTCGATCTCGGGCTTGCCGGTCCTGTGCACGACGCAGCGGCTGAGGAACATGCGGAGCGTCGGCGGCGCGTCGTGCTCGACCTCTTCTGCCTGGCTTCGGGGCAGCCGCATCTCGAGTGCGCACAGGACCGCGTCGGCCGCTTCGAGCGCGGGCACGTCCTCCGGCAAGACTCCGCTGCGCTCGATATCGGCGAGCAATAGCTGGGTGGCGCGCTCTGGTTCGGCGTCGGCACGCTTCGCGACGCTGGGTTCTAGCTGGTCCATGGGCACCTCTCTCGATCGCGTCGAAGCAATCGCGGTGCCCGTGCGCTGCGCGAAGTCCACCGTCGCCGGCTGTCGCAGCGACGCGGTGACTGCTGTCCCTTCGCGCGCGCGGCAGGTCGCGCTATCTCGCGACGATGGCAGATTGGCTGTTATCGACGGACCCGGCGCGCCTCGATCTCGATCGTAT
The DNA here is from genome assembly GCA_013368795.1 of Kofleriaceae bacterium. GTDB lineage: Bacteria > Myxococcota_A > Polyangia > Haliangiales > Haliangiaceae > JABFXX01. The sequence goes on along the minus strand of JABFXX010000226.1, from coordinate 6,353 downwards.
CCACGGCTGGCTCTCGACCGCATACTGGTCGCCCGGCGTGCGTCGCGAGATCGTCGAGCGTGCGTTCGCCAATAGCCTCGCGATCGGCGCCTACGCACCCGATGGCGAGCAGCTCGCGGTCGCGCGCGTCGTCACCGACCGGGCGACGTTCGCGTGGCTGTGCGACGTGTTCGTCGCGCCGCACGCACGAGGGCAAGGCATCGCGCGCGCGATGGTGAACTCGCTCGTTGCAGACCCCGAGCTCACGACGCTGCGGCGCTGGATGCTCGGGACGCGCGACGCGCACGGCGTGTATGCGGCGTGTGGCTTCGCGCCGGTGGATCCTCGGATCTTCATGGACCACAAGCCGGATCCCGCGCGCTGGTCGAACCAGGGGTGATTGCCTCGCACTCCGTCGCGACCCGCGGTAACCCTTCGCATGACCACGCAGCCGGACGTCCTGCACACCACGGCGGGGGACATGCTGCTCGAGGAAGTCCAGCTGAGCCTCGGCGATCGGACCTGGTCGATTCTCCACACAGGCGCGGTCATCAGCCGCGATCAGGAGCTCCAGTTCCTGCGCGGCGAGAGCGGGACGACGCGCCCGTATGGCGTCGTGCTGTGGCCCGCTGCGATCGCGCTCGCGCACGAGCTCGCGACGCGCGACGTCGCCGGCAAGAAGGTGCTCGAGCTCGGCGCCGGCACCGGGCTACCGGGCATCGTCGCGGCGTCACTCGGCGCGCAGGTCGTGCAGACGGATCGCCAGAACCTCGTGCTGCACGTGTGCCGGCAGAACGCGGCGCGCAACCACGTCACGACGATCATCCATCGCACGGCGGACTGGACCGCGTGGGACGATGCCGAACGCTACGACCTCATCCTTGGCTCGGACATCCTCTACGCCGAGCCGCTGCATCCGCACCTGCGGCGCATCTTCGAGGCGAACCTCGCGCCCGGCGGCAGCGTGCTGGTCTCCGACCCGTTTCGCGAGACGAGCGTCGGCATGCTCGATGCGATGCAGTCCGAAGGCTGGCGGATCACGATGGACAAGTGGACGGTCGGCCTCGCGCCACCGCCGCGCCCGGTCGGCGTGTTCACGCTGACGCGCGCGTGAGCTCTTAGAGCGGGTACTGCGCGATACATGCCTCGGGATCCGACCAGCGATCGACCCACTCGCCGTCGGAGCACTGGTACCAGAGCCCGTCGAACATGCTCTCGACGCACGTGTTCTCGGGGACGTCCTTCTCGAGCGTGCCCGAGTAGCAGCTCGTGTCGGGCGTCGTGCCGCCACCGGTACCGGTTCCGGTGCCGCCGCCGCTGGTCGTTCCGAACTGGGCGAGCGCCTCGTTCGCGTACTGCACGCGCTTGCCCTGGGCGCACGCACCACAGATCTCGTACTTGTTCTGGAACACGGTGACCGCGGTGTTGATCGTCGTCGCGGCGCGGAGCTCCGACAGCCCGTAGCCGCCGACGGTCGCGAGCTCGTACCAGATGAAGTCGAGCTGCGTGGACAGCGCCCACTTGTTGAGGCCGCGCGCGTTCGCGAATGCGGTGAGGCTCTTCGAGCCGGTGTTGAAGCGACCGCCGACGGACCACTGGGCGACGCCACGGCCGGGACCGCCGGGCTGCACGGCCGTCGGCATCAAGCTCGACTCCTGCATCAAGTTGCCGACGATGCCCGCCGCCTGGATCTGCGTGAGGCCCTTCGCGACGAAGTAGTTGAACGCGGTGCGACCGTTGTTGCTGAGCGCTGCCTCCGACATTGGTGGCGGTAGATCGTCTTCCTCCGGGATGTATGCCTCACCGACCATGCAGGCGCTGAGGACGAGAGAGAGAAGCGGGATCGCGAGCGAGTACGTCCTGTACTTCATCGGTGCGGTCCCTTCCGCAAGGGATGTGCCTGCGCGCGCACAAGTGATCACGCAGGTTTCGGTGGCAGTGGGGTCGGGACAGTCGTCATCGATCCAAGACTCGACTCCCTGGCAACTGCCGTCGTGCAACTGCGTGCACAACGAAAACGGCAACTGCAGTTGCCACCTCGCGCACGCATTCGGGAGCGCGACGAAACGGCGGACGGCGCGCCACGCCCTTGTTCTGGCTGCGCGCAACACTCAGAAGAACGAGCAGGCACGCGGCGCGCGCTGTTTCCAACCTTACGCCCGCACACTGCTTGGTTGCGCGCGGTTATGAAACCGCTCGGCGCACACGCGGCGTAGACGTACGAATGCCCTGATCTTCTGGGTCCGGAACACGAGGTGCAGTCTTGCCGAACACATGGTCAGTACTGCGTTTCAAACAGCGCACAGCGTGCCGATGGAGCTCCGCATCCAGGTTCGGTCGTGGCGCGACTGGGAGTACGTCGTCGATCACTGGCGTGACCTCGTCGATCGGTGCCCGAGCGCATCGTTCTTCGTGTCACCGGACTGGGTGAGCACGTGGCTCGAGATCTTCGGGACGAGCCTCGAACCCAAGCTGGTCCACTTCTTCGACGACGAATCGACGCTGGTCGGCGCGTGTTTGCTCGTCGAACGCAGCGTGCGCAAGGGGCCATTCAAGGTCCGGCGCGTGTACCTCAACACGGCCGGCGAGGACGACGACGACAGTCCGTGCGTCGAGCACAACATGCTGTTCTGCGAGCCGGGCTTCGAGAGATCGATGGCCGCGGCGTTGCGGCGCTGCCTGTCGAATCACCGGATGGTGGCTCCGTGGGACGAGCTGTGCGTGCCCGGTGTGCTCGACGGCGAGTCTCTCGGCGCGCTCGCCGAGTCATTCGACGACCTCGTTCTCGAGGACGAGTGCAGGGTGAATCGCTACGTGTCGCTCGACCACCTGCGGATGTCGGGCAGCGGTTACCTCGAGTCGCTTGAGATCCCGGAGCGGATGCACGCTCGCATGAACATCCGCATGTACTCCGAGCTGGGGCCACTCGAGCTCGTGGAGGCGGCGTCGACCGACGAGGCGCTCCGCTTTCTCGAGGGGCTCGCGGTGCTCCATCGGAAGCGGAGGCACTCGGCGTTCGGGGCGGAGAAGTTCTACAAGTTTCATCAGAGGCTCGTCCGCCGCTGCTTCCAGCGCGGCAACATCCAGCTCGTTCAGCTGCGCGCGGGCAACGCCATCGTCGGGTTTCACTACTACCTCCGGTACCGCGGCCGTACGTCGTTCTATCAGTACGGCTACGACGACGCGCTTCGCCCCGAGAACAACCCGGGCCTGACGATGCACGCGGTCGCGGCGCAGGACGCACTCGACGGTGGTCTGCGCGAGTACGACTTCATGGCCGGCGACGTCGAGTACCAGAGGGGGCTCGCTGCGCTGTCGCGCGAGATGCACTGGCTGTCGTTCCGCATGCCGACGCTCAAGATGAAGACCCTCGACGGTGCACGACAGGCGAAGCGCCGGATCAGCCGGCCGGGAGAGTGGGCGAGGGGCGCGTACCGCACGATCAGGAGACCGAAGGCCGCCTGAGTTATGATGCGGCGTGGCCGAGCTCGCGCCCGTTGCGCCGCGTGAACGTGTCGTCACGCTCGACGTGTTGCGCGGCTTCGCGCTCGTCGGCGTGTTGCTCGCAAATCTGTATTCGCTCTACAGCCTGCGCTTCGCGCACCGCGGTGGGCCGCCGACCGAGACGATCGACGTCATCGCGAGCTCGTTCATCGGCGTCGTCGTCCACAGCAAGGCGCAGACGCTCCTGACGTTCCTGTTCGGGTTCGGCTTCGCCGCGCAGCTGCTGCGGGCCGAGGCACGCGCCGAGCCGGTCATGGGCCTGTACGTGCGCCGCATGTGCACGCTGTTCGGGATCGGCTGGATGCACGTGCTCCTGCTGTCGTGGGTCGACGTGACGTGGGGCTACGCGCTCGTCGGCTTTGTGCTGCTCGCGTTCGTGCGCGTCTCGAACCGCACGCGTATCGCCGTCGCGGTCGTGTGCGTGATCGTGCCGTCGATCGTCTACGCGATCCCCGGTGTCAGGGAGTCGCTGCACGGGATCCTGTTCGCCTCGCCGCCGCCGGCCTACATCCAGGAGTACGCGGAAGCGGCCAAGAGCGGCGATCGGATCGCGATCATGCACGCGCACGCGATGCTCGCGCTGTTGTGGACGTTCGGCGGCAACGTCCTCTGGTATCTGCCGTGGCTGCTCGGCCGGTTCCTGTTCGGCTTCGTTGCGGGCTCGCAGCGCTGGTTCGATCGCGACGGCGCGGATCACCTGCCGCTGTTTCACAAGCTGCTCGGCTTCGGCGCGCTCGCGGCCACGCCCGCGCTCGTCATCCAGGCGCTCGCGCAGGCCGGCGTGCTGTCGCGCCAGCACTCGGTCCCCGTGCAGATGGTCATGTCCGTCCTCGGCGAGATCGGTCTCCTCGGCCAGACCGCGCTGTACGTCGCGATCGTCGTGATCTTGATGCAGCGGGCCCGCTGGCGTCGCGTGCTCGAGCTGCTCGCGCCGGTCGGGCGCATGCCGCTGACGACGTACCTCTCGCAGAGCGCGATCTGTACGGCGCTGTTCTATGGCTGGGGACTCGACTGGGACACGCCACCGCCGGCGGCGACCGTCGGGCTCGGCCTGGCGATCTTCGCGGTGCAGATCGCGATCGCGCACGCGTGGTTGCGCGTGTTCCGGTTCGGACCGGCCGAGTGGCTGTGGCGGCGCATCGTGTACCTGCGGCCGCAGCCGATGCGCTAGCGGATGCGCTTGCCGTCGCGGAACACGCCGCCGGTCTCGGTCGTCGTGACGCCGAACAGCACGCTCGCCGCGCCTTGCTCGACGGAACGCGGCGCGTTGCGGCCGCCCATGTCGGTGCGGACCCAACCCGGGCATGTGGAGTTGACGCGAATCTGACGCGGCGCGAGCTCGCGTGCGAGGACGCGGCTGAGCGCGTCGAGCGCGGCCTTCGACACGCCGTATGCATCGGCGCCCCAGCCCGTGCCGCCGTCGCGCACGAACTCGCGAATCGCGTCGACGAGCGTGTCTCGCGTGAGCGCAGGGTCGGCGAGCAGGCGGCGGTGCGTCGCATCGAGGTTGTCGAGCGAGCCGAGTCCGCTCGTGACGTTCGTGATCGTCGCGCCGTCGCGCAACAGCGGCAGGACGCCGAGCGTCACGCGCAGCGGACCGAAGAAGTTCGTCTCGAGCGTGCGCTCGACGCCACCGGGTCCACGCGTGGTCGCCCCGTAGACGCCGGCATTGTTGACGAGCGCGTCGATGCGGATCGCGCCGTCGCGCAGCTTCTGGGCGGCGGTCGCGACCGACGCGTCGCTCGTGACGTCGAGCTCGACGGCCCTGAGCCGGCCGCCGGTATCCTTGCGCAGGCGCGCGGCCGTTGCGTCGCCCTTCTTGCGATCGCGCGAGCCGACGAGGACGTCCCAGCCCTGCGTCGCGAGCACGCGCGCGACCTGCTGGCCGATGCCACGGTTCGCGCCGGTGATGAGGGCGGTCTTTGCCAAGCCCACAAATGCTACGCGACGCGAGCCAGCGAGCCTAGCCGCCGGTCGGAATGTGCAATCCGATACCGACGAGCGCGAACAGCGCGATCACGCCGATCGCGATGATCCAGTAGATCGCCTTGGTCGCCGATGCCGGCGCGCCGTTCTCGGCCATGTCCTTCTCGTGGTCGATGTTGGGCGACGGGCCGAGATCGACGCTCTGACTGGGAGGCTTGCCCATGGCGGTTGAGCCTAGGATGCGTCGGATCGGCAGTGTCACCGCGTGGCGCGATGTCGCAGCGTGCAACTCCCGTCGGCCGCTCGGCTTTCAGGAGCGACGTGCGAGCACGGCGCGTAACGTGACCGCACCGACCACGATCGCGCCGCCGACGAGCGCGGCCGGACCTGGCAACTCCGCGAAGAAGATCGCGACCCAGATCGGTGACAGGATCGGCTCGATCACCGGGATCAGGATCACCTCCATCGCGGTCGCATGGCGGATCGCCGCCGCGTAGCAGACGTACGCCATGCCGAGCTGGAAGATGCCGAGCGCGACCACGGCAACCAGGCCCGTGGCGTCGGGCAGGGGTGCGGTGAAGCAGAACGGCAGGCCGAGCAGCGCTGAAAGCAGGTTGCCGAGCACGAGCGGCCGCAGCGGATCGATCGTGCCGGCGCCGGTGACCGCCACGCGGCGCATCGTCAGGCCGGAGAACGCGAACGCGACGCCGGCCGCGAGCGCGACGAGGTTGCCGACGACGTAGTGGATCGTCAGCTGCTGGACGAAGAACAGCGCGATGCCGGTGAGGACGAGGCCGATCGTCGCCCAGTCGAGGCGCGACGCGCGCTCGCCGAGGAACCACTGGCCGAGCAGGGCGACCCACACCGGCGCGGAGTACTGGATCAGGATCGCGTTCGCCGCAGTCGTCAGCTTGTTCGCGAGAATGAACAGTCCGGTCGTCGCC
>JABFXX010000002.1 GCA_013368795.1 Kofleriaceae bacterium | reverse complement strand
TAGCCGCCGTCAGCGCCGTACGGCATCAGGGCGCCGATCAGGCGCGCCTTCTCGCGGTCGAGCACGGGTACTCGTGCTCGATCCCCGGCGTGTTCACGGACCGGCACGCAACGAGCGGGCCGAACACATTGCCGTCGAGACCGCGGCTACCCCGAGGTCGACGTAACCGCTCCTCGGCGCCGTAACCCAACAGGGCGCCGATCAGGCACAGGCCCTCTCGCGGTCGAGCACGAGCACGAGTACGACCAAGAGCGACTAAAGGATGACGATCGGCTTCAGGTCGAGGCCGCCCGCGAACATGTACGAGACGGCGTCGGAGTAGCCGTACACCGTGATGCCGCAGCCGTCCGCGCACGAGATCTTGTGCTGGCCGGCGCTGACCATGACGCGCGCCGCGCGAGACGTGCCGCCGCCGGGGAACGGCGTCAGCGTCACCATCTGACCGTCGACCGTGACGCCGCCCGTCGGGCCTGTCGAGATCGACAGGTAGCTCTTCGCGTACTGCTGCGGCACGAGCACGGTGTAGTCCTTGCGGTACTGCTCGCTCGGCACTGCGATCGCCATCGACGGATCGCCCTCGCCGACCGAGTCGAACGGGCTCTGCCAGATCGATGCCTCGAGGTAGTGACCGACGAGGATCGGCTCGTTCGCACTCACCTCGGTATCGCCCATGATCTTCACCTGACAGAAGTCGCCCGCGTTCAGCGTGCCGCACGTGCCCGACGCCGGGGGCGGTGTGAACGTCACGGTCGTCCCGGGATTCTGCGCGACGATGCGCAGCATATCGGGCTCGTTCGTGCGCTTCTGGCTGCGCGCGATCGCGAACGCTTTACCCCACGTCGTCGACGGGAACATCATCTCCTCGAGGTGATCGGCACAGCACGGTCCCGAGGTGTGCGACGCGTCGGGCGGCGTCGTCTCGCCGAAGTTCGTCGCCTCGTGACCGGCGAACACGCCGAACGTCATCATGTTCGGCGACGTGATGTGCGTGCCCGTCAGGTCGCCGTTCGGCGGAGCCGCCTCGAGCTGAAGGACCTCGAACGCGTTGAGCGTGAACTGCGTCGGCGTGCCCGCCGCGATCGTCGTCTGCGTCGCGCTCGCCTGGACCGCCGCCTTCGGCGTCACCTCGATCACGGTGTTGTCCTGCCACGCGACGATCGAGACGTAGCCGTAGTAGTTGTGCTGCGGGATCTCCGTTCCCGTGACCGTGCGGCGATCGAGCGTCGGGTAGCTCATCGCGTAGTAGTCGACGTCGAACGCGGTCCGCGGCAGCAGCAGCGACGCGTCGTTGCTGAACACGTCGACGTTATCGAGCGGGTTGAACTGGTACGCGATGATCGGCAGGTCCGAGGTCACCTTGTACGCGCGCTTCTCCTTCACCGTGCCGTCGACCGACTGGTCGGGGATCGCGTTGCCCATCTGCGGCAGGATCGGCACGACCTGGCCCGCCGACACGGTCTTCATGATCTGCTGGCCGCCGGGACCGGTCACCGTGACGTGCGCTTCCCGCGCCTGTGGGTTCGACACGACGATCGCGAACGGCGACTGCTGCGCGTTGAGCAGGCAGACCGACTTCGAGCTGCACGTGTAGCCCGTCGGGCACGCGTTGTTCGGCGGATCGCAGAGGCCGGCGTACGTCGTCGTGCTGCCGGACGTCTTCGAGCAGACGTCGCGCGTGCCGAGCACGCCGACGCCGTAGCCGAACAGCGGGTCGTTGCACGCGAACGGCGTCGGCGGCCCGCCGAGGATCTCGACCGCGTTATCGAGGTCGACCGCCCAGTACTCGCAGCCGATGTAGCTCTTGCTCGCGGCGGCCTCGGCACACGCGTCGACACACGTGCCATCGACGCAGATGGCCGAGCCCGAGCAGACCTCCTCCTGCGTGGTCGGCTCGCCGTTCGCGTCGCATACCCAGACGTTGCCGTCCTTGCACGACTTCGAGCCCGGCACGCAGTTCACGCAGCCGATCGCTTCGGCACAGCCGATCGGGCAATCGAGCGCGGTTTGCCACGTCCCGCCGACGCAGGTCTGAAACGTCGAGCCGACGCAACGATGCGAATCGTTCGGCGCACACTCGGCCATCGCATCGGGACCGTCATCACCGCCGGTCTTCGACGACGGACCACACGCAAATACAAACAGCGCGCAAGCCAAGCCCAGAACCCGCATGGTGGTTCCCTCCAGCGGCCACGCTAACACGCGCCGATCTGCCCGCGCGTGATGTTTTGCGCGGTCCTTGCGGGAAATCTGCTCCGACCCCTGGTCAGTTACAGGCGCCGGTCGCGCAATCACACGCAGCCGGGGTCGCCCCGCCGCAGGTCTGGATCACCTGCTGATTGCCGAGGAGGAACGCCTCGACCTGTCGCAATGCCGAGGGGTTGCGGTTCACCCCCGAGTGGGTCCCGTTGTCGGTCTGCGGCGGGATGTTGAGGTCCGACGGCAGCGGCATCCGGTGCTCGTCGTAGTTGGTCATGCCGTTCTCGAGCGGACCCTCCTTGGCGGGCATGCCCCAGACCGGCTTCACCGCCGGGCCGAGCAGGTCGATGCCCATCGTCCGCGCGATCATCTCGGTCGTGATGTTCGTGACCAGGCAGTCGCCGAGCGAGTACCAGATGAGGATGTTCTTCTTCGGCACGCCCGGCAGGTTGTCCTTGATGACATGCGCTGCCGTCGTGATCGGATCGTAGGGCTCCATGCCCATGCCGAGGAACGCGATGTTCAGCTGGTAGACCTCGGGGTCCTCGTACGACGACTGCGCCGCGCCGATCAGCAGCGTCCACGCGTTCGAGCGCTCGAACAGCATCGACCACACGCCGCCCGGCACCGCGAGCACGCCGCGCGTGATGTTCGGGTCGTACGCCATGAACGTGTTGCCCATGATGCCGCCGAGCGAGCCACCGACGTAGAACACCTTCGTCGGGTCGATGACCTGCATGCCGTTGTACTTGAACTCGGCCGCGTCCTTGAACGGACCGCGCGTGATCGTCTCGAGCGAGATGAAGTCGATCACCGACTGCGCGAGCTTCTCGGTGATCTGCGTGCCGCGGTTCATGTCGTTGACCGCGAGCGGCGCGAGCTGGAGCTGGCGCGACGTGAGGCCAATGAAGTCACCGGCGACGATCACGAAGCAGTAGCGCTGCGCGAGATCGATCACGAAGTTGTCGTCGAGGTACTCGGCCGCCGAGCCGAACAGGCCGTGGCCGAACACGATCGTCGGGCGCGGCAGCGGCTCCGTCTTCACGCACTCGGGGACGATCGCGGCGAAGTGCGCATCGCGCATGCCCATCATCTGCGGCTTGTTGCTCGCATCGCGGCGGAGGATCGAGTCGTCCGCCTCGTCGTTCGTGAGGAAGCTGGGGCTCTTGAACGTGCCGACGTAGCTCTTGAGGACGCCCGCACGCGCCTGCTGGGGCTCCGCGGTGAACGACAGGTTCGCGCCGTTCGCGCCCATCGCCGGAATCGCGGCATCGCGCATCGTGAGGAGGTCGCTCTGCATGAACTCGTCGGACGCGGTGTGGAAGTCCCACGCGAGCGCGAGGTCGTTCTTGTCGACGCCGGCCGTCGCGAGCGCGGCGAACATCTCGTTGTACTTCTTCTTGTCGAACCGCGGATGTCCGTAGTCGCTGCCGTTGACCGCCGCGATGAATCCGGGCGGGCTCACCAGCTCGCTGCCGTCGGCGGCCTTCACCGACTTCTTGATCGCGACGACGTAGTGGGCGCCGGGATGCAGCCGCGCGAGCGGGCGGATGATCAGGTTCCGCTTCAGGACGTCCTTCAAGTTCTGGTCGACCTCGGCGAAGAACGGCGCGCGCTCGCCGGTGTCCATGTCGAGCAGCACGATCGGCGAATCAGCGGCGAGCGACGCGTCGGGGTCCTTCCACGTCGGCAGGCCCTCGGCGCTGACGCCCGTCTCGAACGCGGCGAGCATCGATCCCGACGGCGAGAAGCCGTCCCAGCGATTGAGCCACGTCGGATCGACCGTCACGTTGTCGAAGTTCGTCGGCATCGCCTCGAGCGGAATCGACAGCCGCCGGCCGGTCACCGTCGACGAGTCGGCGACCTCGTAGGCCGACGACGGCCACGGCAGCAGGCAGCCCTGACCGCCGAGCGGATTGCAGTTGGCGGGGATGTCGCTGGTCTCGCTTCCGCACGCAGCGGCGAGCGAAAGCACGGCGACGACGACAGCACGGCGCGAGTCCCTCACGGACCGGACCCTAACACCGGCAGTGGGGCCGTTGTCGTGGGGAATCGCACGCGGTCGACTGCAGATCGCGTAGCCGGGCCTACGATCAGAAGTACAGCATCGTCGTCAGCGTGCCGCTCGGGACCTCGTACTCGTCGCGGATCTGGAGGTCGACCGCGAGGTCGCGCAGGATGCCCCAGCGCAGGGTCGCCGACGCCATCCACGTCGCGAACCCGGTCTGCACCGGGAGCCAGTTCCACTCGCCCGCGACGAGCGCGACGAGCTTGGGCGCGAGGCGCATGCGCAGGCCACCCGATGGGCCGATGCCGAGGCGCACCGGCGAGCCGAACAGGCCGTCGAGCCCGCGGCCCGCCCAGATCTGCGTGTTCGCGAAGAAGTAGAACGTGAGGCGTTCGCCCGCCGTCGAGAACGCGGTGCCGCCGCCGAGCTCGACGCGGCCGGCGTAGCAGTTCGTCGGGATGCAGCCGTCGTCCTCGAGGTGCTGCGAGCCGAGGCGGAACTGCCAGGAGATGTGGCGGTCGAACCGGTTCTGCGCGGTCAGCGACACGACATGGACGAGGTCGAGCGAGTCGAGCCGGAACCGATCCGTCGTGAAGTCGTAGCGCGCGCGCGTCGGCAGGAACTCGAGCTGCGACAGCTCGGGGTAGCCGTCGACCGGATCGGCGAGATCGTGGAGCGCGAGCCGCGCGCCGACCTCGACCCACTGGCCGTCGCGGCTCGACGCTGCGCCGAGGCTGATGCGCCGCGAGTCGTGACCGAGCTGCGGCATCCGGTACCACGGCACCTCGTGCTTCATCTCCTCGGACGGCACGAGGATCTCCGCGCGCCGCTCGAGCAGCGTCTGCTTGAGCGCGGCCGCCTCGCCCTTGCGCGAGTCCTTGGCGAGCGCCTTGGCGTACTTGATGTCGACGAGGTCCTGCGCGGCGTCGAGCACGGACACGCGCTCCTTCTCGGGGAGCGTCAGCGGAGCCTTCGGCTGCTCGGCGAGCTCGGCGACCGCCGTCAGCTGCGCATCGGAGAACTTGGCGATCTCGGTGCGGAACCGCGTGCGGCTCGACGGCCGGTAGTCGATCCGCTCGACGAGGCCCTTCTGGTTCGTGACGGCGCGAATCGCGTCGGCGGGGATCACCGGCCAGTGCACGTCGCCCAGCAGATCGCGCTCGGGTAGCGCGGCCTCGATCAGGCCGAGCAGGTGGTACGAGCAGTTCTCCGACAGATACCAGTAGTCGAAGAACGTCGAGCCGAGCTCCCAGACGTGCGCGATCAGCATGTCGAGCTGCTTCGGCGTCAGCGCGAGCTTGTACTCCCACAGGTCGCGCGACTCGTAGTCGTTGTACTGGCGGACCTTGTAGTAGTAGGGGAGCTTCCGGAACGTGCCGGGGAACGCGCCGGCGAGGCCCTTGATCGCGTAGAGCGGCGCGAACGTCGTGTCCGGATCGGCGGAGAACTCGATGCCGTAGTCGAGGAGCTGGCGGTTCTCCTCGGAGATCGCGTCGTTCTTCTTGTTGAGCCGGAGGAACGTGTGGCCGAACGCCGACGCCGGGTTGTTCAGGTAGTACGACGAGAACACGAGCGTCGCCGACTCGGCATTCGTCGACTCGACGAACTTCTTGAACCGGCTGCAATCGGGCGCCGGTAGCTTCGCCGGATCGATCTTCAGCTGCTCGGTGAGCCACATGAGGCGCGCCGGGAACTGACACATCGGGTGCTGGATGTTGCGGTTCTCTTCCTTCGTCGCGTCGTACGCGGCGAGGTCCGCAAAGAACCCGTCGATCGTCGCCTCGAGCTCGAGCTCGGGATGCGTCTTGCCTTCCGGCGACAAAAAGAAGTTGTCCCCGTCGGCCTCGCTCCGCACCGAGCCGGTCCAGCTCCGCCGGTAATGGCCGAGCCGGAACCATTGATTCGAGTAGGCGAGCTTCAGCGTGCGGGCGCGCGCCTTCAGCTCGCGAACATAAGAAACCCGATCCGGCGCGGCAGGATGCTGCAGCACGGATCGGGTCAACCGACCCTGCGTTTGCACGCAGGCGGTCAGCGACAGCAGAACGCAAGCAAGGAGCTGCTGTCGCCGGGTCACGTCAGATCAGGCGATTGCAGGCGAGCGTGCTGTCCGCGCGCAGAACCTGGATGACGTTGCTCGACACCATCGTGTTCGAGGTCTCCGCCGACGGGAAGATCGTCTTGAAGTTCTTCTGCAGCGTCACGCCGACAGCCGCCGAGTCCGAGCAGCCCGAGAGCGTCGCGAGGTTCTTGATCGTCTCGCCGTTGCCGCGCGAGATGTCCTTGGCGAGCGCCTCGCGGTTCGTCTGGATGAACGCCATCGCGCTACCGGCGCCACCACCGGTGTCCGAGCAGTTGCTGGTGCCCGACGTGATACCGAACGTCTGGCTCGCGAACGTGCCGTTCGTGGTCGCCGCGAGGATCTGGATGAACCCCGGCTTGTTGCCGAACACGATCGAGCCGAGACCGCAGCCGGCCATGCCGTACGCCGAGCCGCCCGAGTACGGCGCCGGCCCCATGGGCTGGGCTCCAGCCGAACCCGCAAAAGCTGCGCACGCAAACAATGCACCGATGGTGAGCTTCTTCATGCCTCTGAATCCCCTCTCAAAACGGTAGGTAATCTACCGAGGCGCCCACGGTATGAGCGGGACTCTGGCCATGTCAATCAATCGGGAGTCAGAAGCGCAGCTCGATCGGATGAGGTCGTCTGTAAAAGTGCACCTGCGCGTGCGAGTCCTTCGACCTCAAAGCAGTCGGGGTCACAGCTGGCGGATGCGGATGCCACGAAATGCCACCGGGCCGCTACTTGGATGTGACTGCAGGCCGACGAACGCCGGGCTCGCGATGCCCCGCATCGGGTTCGTGTTGTGGAAGCGCGCGGTCTGCCGGCCGTTGAGCCGCACCGTATAGGTCTGGCCGACGATGACGACCGCGAGCTCGTTCCACTCGCCGGCCGGACGCGCGGGCGACAGCGTGAAGTCCTGATCCTCGATGTTGTAGACGGCACCGGTCAGGTGCTTCGGCGCGCCGTCCGGGACGCCCGCGCCATCGATCTGGATCTCGAAACCGAAGTCGACCGCGACGTACGCGGTGTTGTTGTAGCCCTTCGAATTCGGATCGGGGAACCGCACGAACACGCCCGAGTTGTCGGCGAGCGCGCTCTGCTTGAACTCGAGCGCGAGCTCGTAATCGGCGGGTGCCGGGCGCGTGTACCAGTAGAGGCCGATGTCGCTGCCGGATCGCACGACGAGTGTGCCGTCGACCAGATCGAACGTCCCCGGATTATCGTTGCCGGGCTGATTCGTGATCGTCGACATCCGCCAGTTGCGCAGGCTCGTGTTCGTGCCGTCGAACAGCGTCGTCCACATCGCGACGACCTTGGGCGGGAGCGTCCTCGCTGACAACGTGCGAGCGCGCGCATACGATAGGGCGATGGGGCGGCCGTCGATCGCGATCGTCGGAGCAGGACCGGCGGGCATCGCGATGGCGATGCGCCTTCGCCGCGCCGGCTTCACCGACTTCACGCTGTTCGAGCGCGCGAGCGCGATCGGCGGCGTATGGCACCACAATCGCTATCCGGGCGCGGGTTGCGATGTGCCATCGCATCTCTACTCGTTCTCGTTCGCGCCCAATCCCGACTGGCGACACAAGTTCGCGCGCCAGCCGGAGATCGAGCGCTACCTCCAGCGCTGCGTCGACGATGGCGAGCTCGCGTCGCACCTGCGGCTCGGCACCGAGGTCAACGGCGCGCGGTTTTCCCCCGACGGTGGCTGGCACCTCGCGACGAGCAGCGGCGAGCACCGCGCCGACATCCTCGTCTCCGGCACCGGACAGCTCAATCGCCCGCGCATCCCCACCCTGCCCGGTCTCTCCGACTTCGCACGCCCGTCATTTCACTCCGCGCAGTGGGATCCGACGTTCTCGCCGGCGGGCAAGCGGATTGTCGTCATCGGTAACGGCGCGAGCGCGGCGCAGTTCGTGCCCGAGCTCGTCCGCGACGCCGCGCACGTCACCGTCCTCCAGCGCTCGCCGTCCTACGTGATCGCGCGCAACGACCGTGCGTATCGCGCGCTCGAGAAGTGGCTGTTCCGCTACCTGCCCGGCTGGCGCCAGTTCTATCGCGCGCTCATCTACTGGTCGCTCGAGGCGCGATTCACCGCGCTCCATCAAGGCAGCCTGATGAGCAAGCTCGTGCAGTGGATGGCAATGCGTCACCTGCGCAAGCAGATCGCCGACGCGTCGCTGCGCGAGCGGCTGACGCCCGACTATCCGATCGGCTGCAAGCGCATCATCATCTCCGACGACTGGTATCCCGCGCTCGCGCGCGACAACGTCTCGGTCGTTACGGCGCCGATCGAGCGCGTCACCGCCGATGCCGTGATCACCGCCGACGGCGCCACGCATGCCGCCGACGCGCTGATCTTCGCGACGGGCTTCGATTCGACGAGCTTTCTCGCACCGATGCAGATCGTCGGCAAGGACGGCACGACGCTCGCCGACGCGTGGCACGGCGGCGCCGAGGCGCATCGCGGCATCGCGGTCGCCGGCTTTCCGAACCTGTTCCTGCTCTACGGTCCGAACACGAACCTCGGCCACAACTCGATCCTGTTCATGATCGAGTGCCAGGTCCGCTACATCCTGCGCTGCCTCGACGAGCTCGGCCGGCGCGGCGCGCGCTGGCTCGAGGTCAAGCGAGAGGCGATGGCGCGGTTCAACGCGGAGCTACAGGAAGCGCTCGCGAAGACGTCGTGGGGTGCCGGGTGCTCGAGCTGGTACAAGACCGTCGAGGGCAAGATCACGAACAACTGGTCGAGCCGCACCGCGAGCTACTGGCTGTGCACGCGCAAGCCCGACTTCGACGAGTTCGAGCTCGGTTAGACCACCAGGTCATCGTGGGCGCGCGCGGCGCCTACCTGCAACGCGCCGCGACGAATGGTCTGGCGTGCCTTGTCGTCGGAGATTGCCGTGTATTCGGCCTCGGCGAGCACCCGCCCCGCAGGGGTCGTCAGCACCTCGACGTCGCTCGTGATGTGCTGGGCTGCGAGCGGCTGGCGGAAGCGCTCCAGCGCCCAGTCCCTGCGCGACGGCTTGCTGCGGCCGCGGCCGTCCACCTTGTGCTCGAAGCGGAGTCCCTTGACACCCGCGCGCACCTGCTCGCGCATCAACTTCAGGTTGTGCGCGCCAAACGCGATCATCAAAAACTCGTCGATGTGGTCGCGTATGTGGGCGGCGACCGCCGGCGAGCGACGCGTCCACCGCACGGGCGGTATGTGTTCGACCAGGCGAATCTGGCTTTGCGCCAGAAACAACAGTCCACTCGCGAGCCGGACCAACGAGTCGCCGAGCGGAGTGCCGAACTGGGCGCGCAACTGTGACGCCGACAGCGCAGCCAGGCGTGGCATCAGCCGCCCGAGCTGGTCGCGACCGATGCGCGAGCCTGCGCCGAACACGGCGGCTACTTCGTCGGCCAGATCACAGAGCAAGAGATCGACCACGCGATCGATCGTCAGTGGATCCCGCGAATCCCCCGCTCCGAGCTTGCGTAGGCGCTCGAGCTTCGCGTCGAAGTCCAGGAGCAACAGCAGCGCCGTCGTCGCGTCGGGCGAGATCGCGAACGCGGGATCGTGGAGCGTCTCGTCGCTGAGCGCGACGCGAATCAGGGCGCCCTCGGCGGTATCGAGCGTGCGGCGCGTCTCGAGCGTGCCGACACGCCACCTCTTCATCCACAGAAAGCTCGATATCACCCGCGGCTCGAATCGATGAACGACGATGTGGCGCTGCTCGGGATTCTCGATCGCGAGGCGCTCGCTGAACTGCGCCGCGCGACGTGCGAGCCAGCGAGCATTCGGCTTCGCCCAGAAGCGCAACCAGTACCTGCGACAGACCTCGTGCGTCACGGACTCGCCCTGGACGGGAACCAGTGCCTGCTCGAGCGCGAGCCCCTTGCCGAAGTACGCGATGTCGATGCCGGTCTGCGCAGCGCGTAGCGCCTGATGCGGGCACAGGAACGCGTGCGGATACGTCGGTCCGTCGCTTCCGTCGATCTCGTTATCGAGGATCGCGATCGAGCCGCGGCCGATCAGGTCGCGCAGTGTTTTGCCGTCGGCGACCGGGATCTCGAGGTCCAGATGTCGCTCGAGCGAGAGGTCCCAGATCGCCATCGACACCGCCAGCTCGCTCGCGAGCGCTTCCCACGCCGCGACTTCCTCGCGCGTCGTGCGGTGATTGACGACGAGCAACAGGTCGCACTCGCCTGTGCGAAACGGCCTCGCGACGCGGACGTCGAGTGCGCGCAACTGTGCCGTCTTCGGTCGCGCCGGCTCGTCGAGCCGCCCGATCTCGAGGGTGAGCATGCCCGCATACCGCCGGTACTCCGGCGCGTCATCACCGACGCGCAGAGCGAGCTCCAGCGCCATCTCCTCGCCGGCGCCGAGCACGTCGATGTCGAAGGTCCAGCCTTCGCTCGGCAGGATCTCCTTGCCGTCGACGAGGAACCGCACGTGCTCGTCATCGAGCTCGCTATCGGCGGCCGTTGCGATCCGCGCGCGCACCACGCGTTTGGTGTCAGAGCGAGCGCCAAGTGCAAGACGCGATTGATTGACGAGCGTGAACTTGATCCGTGTCGCATCCCCGGCCGCCAGAGAGCGCAGGTTGCGCACCTCCGATGTGCGTACCGGAAAGCGCACGACAAACGCGCCGGCCTTGAGCGCATCCAATCGCTGGTAGTCAGCAAAGGCGCGGTGCACCGACGGCAACAGCGCGCGATGAAGGATCGACTCTTCGGCCTCGAGCGGATCCCCGGGAGAGGTTGGCTCGAACTCCTTGATGCGAAACGTGAGCTCGCCCGCCATCTCGTGGCACACGTTCGGCGCAAGTCCGGGCGGACACAGCAGCTCACCAGGCTCCGGCAGTACCCAGCCCTTTGCGACGAGTGACAGCTGCAAGTCATCCTTCGCCGGCGTTGGCATTCCACCGACATTCTTGACGACGATGCCGAACACGCGTGCAAGCTCGCCGGGCTCGTACACACAGTCCTGATTGAGACTGTCGTGCCGGAACTGGACGAGTCTGAGATCGTATCGGGATGCGTAGCTCTTCACGCCGCTCTCGGTCGCGACGCGGATCTCGAATCTGCCGCGGTTGCCGCGCGCTCCGTTGCTGACGCGCGCATTTCCCGAACGCCCCTGTCTTCCACTCGGTCCCCGGCTGCCTCCCGGATTGGAGTGATACGTCGAGCGCGTCTGATGGTCTCCGTTCGAGTCGGTGTAGCTCTCCGTCTCGGTCCAGCTGTACGAATCGCCGCCCCTGCCGCCGGAGCCGCCGGCCCCACCCGCTCCGTTGCGTCCGGGCGCGCCGCCCTCACCTCCGCTCACGTCATGGTCGACGAGCATCAACAGCGGCGTGTCGGCGTCACTTACCTCGACCGTGATCGCACCGCCGCTGCCACCGTCAGCACCGCTGGTCGCGTTGCCCCCGTCGCCACCGTCGCCGCCGGGTCCACCATCGCCGCCGCGCGACCACCTCGTCGCATCCGAGCCGCTGCGCCCGCCCGCGCCGTTACCGCCAACACCGCCATGGCCGCCATGACCGCCGGTCCCGCCGAGCGCGCGCAGCTCGATGAATCCGCTCGTCACGCTGACGAACGAATGTCGGATCGGGCGCTGCTCGCCGTTCGCGCTCACTTGTTCGCCGCTCAGGATCACGAGCCCGTCGGTATCCGACAGCCCGAGCCGGATCTCGCCGGCATCTTGACCTCGTTCAGCAGGTCCCGCATCGCGCCCGTCTTGCCCATGCGCACCGTAGCCACTACCCGCCGCACCATCGGCTCCATCGCGACCCCGTTGCCCCGTGCGTCCCGACACGACGATCGACGCCAGCGGCGCATCCTCATTCGCGTCTTCGACCAGCGTCGTAGGCAGTACTTCGCGATACGGCGACACCATCGTGTCGATTCTATGCGCGAATCGGCCGCGAGGTGGTTGCACGTGAAGAGCGACGGCCTCGAGAAGCTCCGGTTCTGTCGATCGCCCTCGCGCAGGCGACGGACAGCTCATGGTGTTGCAGGTGAAGAGCGACGGCGCCGAGACCGACGAACGCGACCAGGTGTGCGCCGCTCGTGCGCACCACGCCTCGCTTCGCGATTTCAACCGGGCACTAAGGCCGCGGTGGGGCGCGATGCCGGCGGCCCCTTCAACAGCCGGCCGGCCTTCGCGACCCACCACCGCGGCCGTGCCTTCGCCTCATTCTGCGAACGCCATCGCAGCCGCCCG
>JABFXX010000567.1 GCA_013368795.1 Kofleriaceae bacterium | reverse complement strand
TGATCGGCCGGCGGCTCGAGCGGCGGCGCTTCACCGCGCGCGAATGCCGCGACGATGTCGTCGGCATCGGCCGGCTTCGACAGGTAGTACGTCGCGCCGAGGCGGACCGCGTCGATCGCGGTCGCGATGCTGCCGTAGCCGGTGAGCACCACCGTCTTCGTCGCGGGGTCGATGTCCTTGAGCGCCTTCACGAGCTCGAGCCCGCTCTTGCCGGGCATCTTCAGATCGACGACCGCGAACTCGGGCGAGTCGCTCGTCGCGGCCGCGACCGCGCTGTCGTAGTCCTGAGCGGTCCTCGTGTCGTAGCCGCGGTCGACGAACGCGCGGGCGAGACGGCCGCGATAGACCTCGTCGTCATCGACGATCAGAATGGACGGCTTCTGCTCCGCGGTGCTCATGCGGGCTTGGATACCACTTGTGGCGCAGTCGGTTCGGAACTTCGTACGGGCGAGCCCCCTGCGACATTCGACCGCGCTCCCACATCCGTGGGCAGCGCGACGCGAACCTCGGTACCGCCGCCTTGCGCAGAGCCGATCTCCAGCGTTCCACCGACGCCCTCGATCACCGCGCGCGCCAGAAATAGCCCGAGGCCCATGCCGCGGCCCGGCGCCTTCGTCGTGAAGAACGGCTCGCCCATGCGCTCCATGATCTCGGTCGGGATCCCGGCGCCGCGATCGCGAATCGAGATCGCGAGGTGGGAATCCAGCAGCCTCGCGCTGAGCACGACGGCGGTCGACGGCGATGCGTCCTGCGCGTTCGTGACGAGCGACCGCAGCGCCTGGCTGACGGCGCGCGGCGGCAACCGGAGCTGCGCGTCCGCGACCTCGTCGGGAATCTCGGTGAGAACGCGCGGCGCATCGCGGATCCCGACCATCGTCTCGGCGATCAGCTCGGCGACCGTCGATGCGATCACGCTCTCGCCGACCGTGCCCGCACCCTGCGCCATCTGATCGAGGATCACTCGGCAGCGTCCGACCTGCTCGCGGATCAGCCGCGCGTCGGCGGCAAGCTCGCCGCCCGCCTCGCCGAGCTGCTTCACGAGCGCGCGCTCGAGCTCCTTGGCGGCAAGCGCGACCGTCCCGAGTGGCGTCGACAGCTCGTGCGCCGCGCCCGCTGCCATCGTCGCGAGCGATGCGAGCCGCTCCTGGCGCGCCGCGAGTCCGCGGGCCTCGTTGAGCTCGCGCTCGCGTTCGGCGAGTGCGCCGGTGATGCGAAGCAGGAAGTGCACGACGAACGCCGACGCGACGCCGAGCGCGACCCACGCGCCGTATGCATGACTGTCCTCGGGGATGCGCAGCGTCTCGTGTGCGGTCAACAGAATCCCGAAGCAGACGAACGACAGCGCGACGAGGATCCACGTCCACAGCGCGCGCACGAGCACGGCAGCGAGCGCGATCTGGACGAGGTAGAGGAACGAGAACGGATTGTTCGGACCGCCGGTCAGGTACAGGAGCGCCGTCAGGATCGCGATGTCGATCATCATGATCATCGCGAGCTGCCATTCGTGCACCGGCTTCGTGTTCGCGACCGGCCGCCTCACGCCGCCGAAGAAGTAGAGCTCGATGACGATGTTCGAGATGAGACCGATGCCGACGACACCGAGCAGCGGTGCGATCGGCAGCTGACCGCCGAGCAGGAACTGCGCGATGAGCACCGTCGCCGCCTGCCCTGCCACCGACGCCCAGCGCAGCCGCGCGAGCCACTGGACGTTGACCCAGTTTCGCTCGGGAATCGGTGTCGGCCGCGCCACGGGCGAACCCTAGCAGAAACGAAAAAAGCCGGGCGGGAGCCCGGCTCGATCGATACCAGCGAGAAGTGCTGACTACTTCGCGTCGAGCGACTTCAGGCCCTTGTCGATGACCCACTGCTGGTAGTACTGCGCCTTCGGCGTACCCTGCTGGATACGCTCGTCGGCCTTCTTCATCTCCTCGTCGATGATCGCGACGAAGTTGTCGATCGGCATCGCGCCCGACATGAAGCGGCCGTTGATGAAGAACGACGGCGTCGCACCGACGCCGAACTTGCGCAGCTCGGACATGTCGTTGTTGACGACCGTCTGGCAGGACTTCATGTCGGCCTTGAACTTGTTGACGTCGAGCTGGAGCTCCTGCGCGAAGCCGTTGAGCAGCTCGCAGCCAGCGTCGCTGTTCCAGCACTGATCGGGCGCGAACTGGCGAGCCTTGAAGCTCTTATCCCAGATGAGGGCGTCCATCTGCGGGCCCTTGCCCTGCTTCGCCGCCGCGCAGAACGCGAGCGCGCCGCTCATCGCGGTCTGCGGGTGGACGACGAGCTGCTTGTAGACGACGCGGAGGTTCTCGCCGTACTTCTTGTGGAGCTCCTCCATCGTGCCGCGAACGCGCTCGCAGTACGGGCAGGCGTAGTCGTACGCCTTGACGACCGTCACCTTGGCGTCGGCCGGACCGTCGAACGGATCACCGTCGATCGAGACGGCGTACGTCTTGGAGCGATCGGGCTCGGGGCGCGACGGACGCGGAGCCTGGGCACCGGCGGCGCCACCGCCGCCACCGCGCTGCGCGAGGATGGCGTCGAGCTTCTTGTCGAGCTTGTCGATCTTGTCGTTGAGGTTCTTCGTGTCGGCCTGGCATGCAGCCAGGAGCAACGCAGCGAGGGACAGGGCATAGGCTTTCATGGCTCGACTCCTTCAGTCTTCTGACAGGTAGCGGTTTCCGGGCTGGAGTAGAACTCTGGCCCATCACAATTGCAACACAGCGGCTCCGAGAGCAGCGAGCTCAGCTGAGCCTCCGCCTCGGGGGAACGTGACGACGAGACCTCGATCTCACGGCGCAGCTCGGCCTGCAGGTCGCATGCTTCTTCACGCGATAGCACGCCGTCGCCGTCGAGGTCGGCTTGCGGGTAGGCCGAATACAGCGCCTCGGCGAATTCAGGAGTGTAGCGACACACCTCTGCATGCGGTTTCGCGTGCGCGGTGCGAGCTCCCCCGAGGGCGAGGACGATCCAGCCTGCGAGCGCGATGCGATGCGGGAGGCCGAGGCGAGGACGTGCAGCCGAGCCGAGGATGGCGGTGACGCGCGCGTCGAGTCCATGATTGTGGGCCGCGAGCGCGGCGCCGGCGGGTGCGGCTACGGTGCGCAGGCTCGCCATGCGAACGAGGAGACGCGCGTATGCGGCGCGCGGGACGTCACCGGCTTCGAGCGCCCAGGCATCGCACGCGGCTTCGCGCGCTGCCTCGAGACGGCGGTTGACCAGGCGCGCGACGGGCATCCACCACATCAGCGCGCTCGCGGTGATCTGGAGAATTCGCGCGAGCGCGTCGCGGCGGCGGATATGCGCGAGCTCGTGCAGCAGCGCCGCGCGGAGCAGCGCGAGATCCGCAGCGAGCGCGGCCGGCACGACGATCGTCGGACGAACGAGACCGACGACGTGCGGCCCGGTGTCGGGATCACCGATGACGAGACGAGGGACGCGGACCGAGACGCGCGCGGCGAGCTCGACGAGGAGCGCGTGCGCCGCGGCCGAGGCAGGCGGTGCGATGCGCGCGGCACGCGAGGTCGCGCGCTGCACGAAGATGGCGCGTGTGACGACGAACGCGGCGCCCGCCGCCCAGACGAGCATCAACGCGAGCCAGCCGACCGCGGGCCACGCCTGCGGGA
Source organism: Kofleriaceae bacterium (assembly GCA_013368795.1). Lineage (GTDB taxonomy): Bacteria > Myxococcota_A > Polyangia > Haliangiales > Haliangiaceae > JABFXX01. The sequence continues at coordinate 37,648 of JABFXX010000567.1, read as the reverse complement.
TAGCGGCCGGCCCGACCGTGCCGGGGTGGACGATCGTGACCACGGCCTCGTGTTGGTGCGACGACAGGCCGGCGATGAGATCGGAGATCGACCACGGCATCGCGGGGCCCCACGGCAGTGCAAGCTTCGCGGTGACGACGAGCCACAGCGCGGCCTGCCACGCGGGGCGCAGCCGGCCGACGCGCGAGAGCACGAGCGCTGCGATCGCGAGCAGCGTGCCCGTTGCCGCCATCATACCGATGGTCGCGAGCCACGCCTTGGCGAACGCACCGGCGCTGACGACGAACGTCACTTGCGCTCCTTCTTCGGTGCGGTGCCGGCCTTCTCGGCATCGGCGATCCGGCGCTCGATGTCGCGCAGCTCCTCGCGCGTCAGGCTCTCGTCCTCGACGAGGCGAAGCACGAGCGAATCGGCCTGGCCGTCGAACACGTCGCGCACGAACTCGCGCAGGCGGTCGCGCAGCACCGACTCGCGGCGATGCGCAGGCTTGTAGAGGAACGGCTCGCGCGTCTTGTCGACGATCAGCGCGCTCTTCGCGGCGAGCCGGCCGAGCAGCGTCATCACCGTCGTGTACGCGAGGTCGTGGCCGCGCAACGCGAGCTCGGCGCGCACATCGGCCACCGAGCCCTTGCCGAGCTCCCACAGCGCCTTCATGACGCGGAGCTCGGCAGGAGTCATCTCGGGGCAACGTGCGGCGGGCATGATCGGGCTCACCTCAGCTACGACGGTCTTCGTAGCATTACTACAAGCGTAGTTGCTCGTGCAACGATCTTTTCCGCGGGAAGCAGCGGCAGGTACGCAAACCCGAACAGCGGGTACGGGAACCAGATGTTCATGAGGAGCACGACGCCGACGTGGAATCCCCAGGCGCCGAGCGCCCATGCGTAGCCGATCCGCCGATGAATCAGCGCGAGCGGCGCACCGAGCTCGAGCGTGAGCGTCATCACGGAGAACACGACGAGCGGCGCCGGGTGATCGAGCACGAGGTGGACGAGCGGCGCGATCGAATCGCCGAACAGCGACTTGCGCAGGTTGTCGACGGCGATCTGATTGCGCAGCAGCTCGCCATCGATCCAGCCGACGCCCGCGATCCGCAGCTTCGCGATGCCGGCGAGGACGTAGGTCGCGGCGGTGAGCAGCACGAGCAGCTTGATCGCCCAGCCGTAGCCGGCGCTCGCGACACGCGGCTCGCCACCGCGGCGGCGCGCATCGATCGACCACACGTCGGCCGCAGGTACGCACGCGAGCACGAGCACGTGCAGCACCATCAGGTTCTCGGTGTGGAACAGCATGCCCCACACGTTGCGATACGTGATCGTCCAGAGCAGCGCGGCGGCGGCGAGTGGTCCGGAGATCCGGTAGTACGCGCCGGCAACGAACGCCGCCAGCAACAGGCACGTCGCGGTCGCGATCGCGATCGCGATGCCGGGCGGTAGTGGCGCATCGAGCAGGCGCACGACGCCGACGGGACGGAACTGCGACGCGCCGTAGCGCGACAGCGTCGCGATCTCGGGCAGCCGGCCGACGACATAGACGAGCGCGTAACCGCCGATCAGGATGCGCAGCGCGGCGAGACGCTGCGCCGGCGCGGGCGCGAACCACCAGCGCGCGAGCGCGTTCATCGCTGCACCTCGCAGCGGACGCGCTCCTGCTCGGGACCGATGACGTGGCCCGCGAGGTACGTCAGTGAATTGTGCGTGCCGGTGACGATGCGGATCGCGACGACATCGGCGAAGTTGTCGTGCTCGCGCACGCGCGACGCGATCGACTTGCACAGCGCGGGCAGCGAGCCGCTCCGCAGCGCGCGGTCGACGACCTGCAGTGCCTGCAGGATCTCCCCTGTCCCGCCGATGATCGACGGTGAGAGCGTCCTGCGCTTGCCGTCCTTCGTGACACCGAGCGCGTAGGTGTAGGTCTGCACCGTCGCTCGCTTCGACGCGAACATCGGATACGTCGACATCGGGAAGCCGTCGTCATACGGGTCGCGACGTAGCGGTAGCAACGTCGCCGCGACGAGGGCGACGGACACCGCGACGGCGTACAGACGAGCCCGGTCCATCCGCGCCGAGCCTATGCGGCAGGGGCAACGGCGCGCAATCTTCGCGATCGCGAGTTCGCGACGCAGAAGCCGCGCGAATTTGTCCCCGCTCACACCGTCGGTGCGGGCATGACGGTTGCGATGCACGGCAGCCCATGGACAGCAAACCTGCGGTCATCCAGCTCATCGGTGGCCACGCTCTGGCCATCCGTGCGCGCGTGCCCCTGGCTTCCGTCTCACGCTTCTTCGACGAGGCGTTCGCCGAGATCGAGGAGGTCGCCGGTCGCAAGATCAGCGGGCCACCGTTCGCGCTGTATCACTCGTGCGATCCGAGCGATCTCGATGTCTCGGCGGCAATGCCAACTTGGTCACACGTCGAGGGCAAAGGTCGCGTCGAGTCGATCGAGCTCGCCGCCGGTCCGGCGGTCAAGATCGAGCACGTCGGCAAGTTCGAGGAGCTCGGCGCGACGTACGCGGTGATCGAGGGCTGGCTTGCCGACAACGAGCGCAAGACCGGCGGCCCCCGGCGCGAGGTGTACCTGACGATGCCGATGGCGCCGCCGTCGGAGCAGATCACGATCGTGATCCAGCCACTCGAGCCCGTGCCCGCGAAGCAGGCAGCGGCTCAATTCGAGCGGACGACGCGCCAGGACGAGCGCGGCGCGCCGATCTCGAAGTAGAACGAGAACCCGAACACGATGTTGCCCTCGGCGTTCGCGAGCTCCTTCGGCGGATTCACGAACGGCGCCGCCTGCTGGAACGCGCGGACCGCCTCGTCGTCGAGCTCGCTGACGCCCGACGGAGACGTGACGACGATCTTCGTCAGCTGACCGGTCAACGACAGCGTCACGCGGACCTCGGTGACGCGGGTCTTGAAGCCGTAGACCTGACCGCTCGGATCCTGCCGGCGCCACACCGACGCGGGATCCCAGTTCTGCGCGACCTGACGCTTCAGGCGATTGAAGAACGTCGCGTGGACCCAGCGCTTCGCGTTGAGCGCGGTCTCGTCCTCGTTCGCGACATCGTCGAGATGATCGACGCTGCCGCCGCCGAGCGCACGCTCGAGCACGTCCTGCGACGGCTTGAGATCGAGATCGGGCGCGCCGCCGCCGGCACCATTCTGGCCCTTCGGAATCTCGCTGCGCTCCTTGCGCTCCTGCTCGAACGCGCCGGTGCCTCGCCGCGGCATGAAACCATCGAACGCGAGCGGACCGGTCTCGCCGTTCGCGGTGCCGACCGACTTGGCGTCCTGCTGCACTTCGGCGGGCTTCTGCGCGCCCGGATCTCGCATCGAGAGCGTGCCCGGCACGTCGGGTGCCTGCTTGTTCATGCCCTTCGCGCGATCCGGCTCCTGCTTGGCCTGCTCGACCTCCTTGGGGTTCTCCTTCGGGGTGAGCTCCTCGGGCTTGGCCTTCGCGACCATCGGCTCCTTCACGGCGCCGCGCGAGACCTTCTGCTTGTCGGTCGACGAGTTGTACTCGGCGAGGAAGCGCGCGTTCTCCGGCTCTTTCTCGGCGCTCGGCTTGACGGTCTCGACGACCTGCATCGGCCGCTTCGGCTGTGGCGGAGGCGGAGGCGTCGGCGCCTTCTGCTGCTGCTGGGCGAGCAGCTCCTTGAGCTCCGGCGGAGGCGGCTGCTTCTCGGGCTGCTTCATCGCCTCGATCAGCGGCTCGGGATCGATCGGCGTCACCTTTTCGGCCTGCTTGGGCTCGAGCATCGAGATCTCGGACACCGCGAGCGCGTCGCGCACGGCGACGCACGACGATAGATCGATCCGCATGTCGAGATCAGCGCGCTCGAGGCACGCGTCCGTATCCGAACGCCAGGGCGCGAAGCACATCGTGAACCGCGCGGATCCCGCCAGTAGCGCATCGCCCGTACACGTCGACTTCAGATCGACGATCTCCGCGGGCTTGCCGGGCCTCGTCGAGAAGCCCTCGCCGATGACGTTGATGTCGAGTGCGTGCACGCTCCCGAGCAGGATCAGGTGACCGATCAGAGCGACGCAGACCGCCAGCCAGGTGCTGGCCGGCGTAACCTGTCTCCCTCGTCGTGCGGCGGTCGGCATCGTACGGAACCGGCTACTCGGTCGAGTATAGATACGCGCCGTCCGTCCGTCAGGTCGATTCGACGTTTCGATCGCGGCGCACGTACGCGCATGAGGATCGGTTAATCCTCAGCAGTTGAACGGGTTTCCCAGCACACAAGGCCGGTGTGCAAAGAACGGAGCGGGCGTGATCGAACCGTGCGCAGGCGCTCTTTCACGAGCGCTGTCACAAATGCCCGTCGTGATGCGTCATTGCATCTGAGTACGTCGCACCACGGCCCAGCTGATCCGCTGCCGCGATTGACCACATGGTCAGTCGTGGTAGCGTCCCGGCTGACCACGTGGTCAATCCGGGGAAATCGCAATGAACGCGATCGAGATCCAGTCGCTCCGCAAGGACTACGGCCATGGCCGCATCGGCGTCGAGGACATCACGCTCGAGGTGCCGAGCGGCACGATCGTCGGGTTCATCGGCCCCAACGGCGCCGGCAAGACGACGACGATCCGGGTCCTGCTCGGCCTGCTCGCGCCGACGTCTGGCAGCGCGCGGCTGTTCGGCCACGACGTCCGCACCGATGGCCCGCGCGCCCGCGCCGGCATCGGCTACGTCCCCGGCGAGACCAACCTCTATCCGTCGATGAAGGTCGGCGACCTGCTCGCCTATCTCGCGAAGTTCCATCCCGGCGACCATCGCGCGCGGCGCCGCGAGCTCGTCGAGCTGTTCGAGCTCGATCTCGACGCGACGACGACCGACCTGTCCGTCGGCAACAAGAAGAAGGTCGCGATCGTCGCCGCGCTCGAGCCGGCTCCGCGCCTCGTCATCCTCGACGAGCCGACGAGCGGCCTCGATCCGATCGTCCGCGCGCGGCTGTTCGATCGCCTGCGCGACGAGGTCGCCCGCGGCACGACCGTGTTCTTCTCGTCGCACGCGCTCGGCGAGGTCGAGGCGACATGCGAGCGCGTCGCGATCGTCAACCGCGGCCGCGTCGTCGCGTACGACGATGTCGCCGCGCTGCGCCGCCGCGCGATGCGGCGCGTGCACGCGACGTTTGCCGAGGGCGGAACCGGCGGCGACGCGCTGACCGGCCTCGCCTCGCGCCGGCTCGACGGTGTCGAGTCACTCGAGCGGCACGGCACCTCGATCACGTTCCTCTACCGCGGCCCGATCCCGCCGCTGCTCGACGCGCTCGCGGCGGCGAGCCCGACCGACGTCCGCATCGAGGAGGCGTCGCTCGAAGACGTGTTCCTCGCCGACTTCGCGCCCGAGCGCACCGGAGCTCATCACCATGTCGCGTGACCTTGCCCTTCCCATGCCGCCGGCGACGACCGCGCCGGAGATCGAGTCGACCGAGACACCAGCCGTCGTGCTCGTCGTCGCTGCGCGCGAGCTGCGCGCGCACCTCCGCACGTTCCTCGCGTGGTCGATTCCGCTCGTCGGCATGCTCGCGCTCGTGTGCGTGCTGCAGCCGTCGCTCGCAAACGGCCCGATGGCCGCCAAGCTCGAGTCGATGCCCGCGATGATGCGGCGCGCGTTCGGGCTCGAGCTCGTCGACTTCCAGAGCCCGCTCGCGTACCTCGCGACGAACGCGCTGACGTTCACGGTCGGCACCTCGCTGTTCGCCGCCCTGCTCGGCGCGTCGATCATCGCGAAGGAGGAGACGCAGCACACCGCCGAGCTCCTCTACGCGCAGCCCACGAGCCGCGCGCGGATCCTCGCCGGCAAGCTCACCGCGGTTGCGATCTACGTGCTCGCGCTGCCGCTGATCCTCGGCCTCGTGTCGACGGCGCTGCTCGCGGCCGTCGCCGAGCGGCCGGTCGAGCCGGCGATCGCCGAGCTGTGGCTCGCGAGCGCGGCGACCTCGGTGTGCTTCGCCGGTCTCGGCGCGCTCGTCGCGGCATCCCTGCGCGATGCCCGGACCTCTAGCGGCGCGACGCTCGCGATCGTTCTTGGCGCGTACTTCGTCGGCGTGGTGTCGATGATGACCGAGGCGACCGAGCCCTTGCGCTACCTGTCGCCGTTCAAGTGGAACGAGCCGGTCGCGATCGCCGCACACGGTCCGTCGGCGCTCGGCATTGCCGGCGCGTTCGTGATCGGCGTTGGCGCCGCCATCCTCGCGGTACGTCGCTATCACCGGCGGGACCTCCACGCATGACGCGCCGCAAGCCCTCCCCTGCTCGCCCGTCGCGCACGTCTCGCAAGACGCGCAGGCCGCGCACCGTTCGCCGGCCGACCGCGGGCGCGCGCGCCAGGATCCTCGACGCGGCGATCGCCGAGTTCGCGGCCCGTGGGTTCGAGGCCGCGTCGACGAACACGATCGCGCGCGAGGCCAAGGTCGCCAAGGGCCTCGTGTTCCATCACTTCGGGTCGAAGGAGGACATGTACCTCGCGATCGTCGAGCACTTGACGGAGCGGATCACCGAGGAGGTGTTCGCGATCGATCCGATGCCGAGCGATCTGTTCGAGCGCCTGCACGCGTTCGCGATCCAGAAGCTGCGCATCTTCCAGCGCGATCCGGCCGCGTTCCAGCTGCTGATGACGAGCACCGATGCGCCGGCCTCGTTGCGGGAGCACCTCGAGAAGCGTCGCGTATCGGCGCGCTGCGTGACATGGCCTCGCTTCCTCGAGGGGCTCGATACGTCGCGACTACGCCCCGGTATCACGCTCGAGGACGCGATCGCCACCCTCACGATCCTCGGCATCGGCATCGAGCGCACGTACCTCCCGCAGCTCGCGCGGATGCCGGATCGCGGTCAGGCGGCACTCGAGGCGATGACCGCGGAAGTGTGGACGCACTTCGAGCGCATGCGCGACGGTCTCTACGCCTGAGCACTTATTCACGGCCACCTCACGTCGCGCGCCGGCCACTCACGGATCGAGGTGGCTAGCTTGCGGCGATGAAGACCGTCGTCCTCATCGCCGTTCTCGCCGGATGTTCGTCGAAGACCGTCGCACCACCTGCGCCGCCGGAGTTTCCGCACAGGCCACCCTCCGAGCTCGCGAAGCTCGCCGAGGGCGCGCAGATGTTCCCCGGTCTCGGCACGCACACGCGTCCGATCGCGACGACCAACCTCACGTCGCAGCGCTACTTCGATCAGGGGTTGCGCTTCCTCTACGCGTTCAACCACGACGAGGCCGCGCGATCGTTCGCGCAGGCGGCGCTGCTCGATCCGACGTGCGCGATGTGTTTCTGGGGCGTCTCCTACGCGCTCGGTCCCAACTACAACGTGCCGATGCTGCCCGATCGATTCGCGCTCGCGTGGTCGACGCTGCAGGAGGCAAAGGCGGCATCGGTGCACGCGCTGCCCGCCGAGCGTGCGTTGATCGGCGCGCTCGCATCGCGCTACAGCGGCCCCAGGCCGCACGGCCGCGAGCAGCAGCACCCGCTCGACGTCTCGTACGCCAAGGCGATGCGCGAGGTCGCACGGCTGTATCCCGCCGACGACGATATCCAGGTCCTCGCCGCCGAGGCGCTGATGGACATGAACCCGTGGAAGCTGTGGACCAAGGGCGGCACGGCGGCGCCGAACACCGACGAGATCGTCGCGCGGCTCGAGGCCGTGCTCGCGCGCAATCCGAACCATCCCGGCGCGAACCACTACTACATCCACGCGGTCGAGGCGTCGCCGCATCCCCAGCGCGGACTGCCGTCCGCAAACCGGCTCGCCAAGCTGATGCCGGCCGCAGGCCACACCGTGCACATGCCGTCGCACATCTATCAGCGCGTCGGCCTCTACGCGGATGCGTCGGCGGCAAACCGCGCCGCGATCGCGGCCGACCGCGCGTACCTCGCGAAGACCAAGCCGCCGGGCTACTACCCGATGTACATCGGCCACAACTACGGCTTCCTCGCCTACTCGTCGTCGATGGAGGGCCGTTCGGCCGACACGCTCGAGGCCGCGCGCGAGGCGGCCAGGGCGATTCCGCCCGAGATGCTCGACACGATGCCGGGCATGGACTTCTTCCCCGCGCTGCCGCTGCTCGCGATGGTGCGGTTCAGCAAGTGGGATGATCTTCTCGATGAGCCGCGTCCGGATCCGAAGTACCACGCGCTCACCGGCCTCTGGCTGCACGCGCACGGCATGGCGCTCGCGGCGACGGGCCGGATCGACGACGCGCGCGGCGATCTCAACGAGCTCCGCATGCTGATGGTGCGCGTGCCGCCCGACGAGAAGGCATCGAACAACACGACGCGCGAGATCCTCGCCGTCGCCGAGAAGGCGCTCGAGGCGCGGATCGCCGACGCCAAGCACGATCCGCGTGCGCAGTCGCTCTGGGAGAAGGCGGTCGCGCTCGAGGATGACCTCAACTACGCCGAGCCCGCCGACTGGTTCTATCCGCTACGTCACTTCCAGGGCGAGTCGCTGCTCGCCGCGGGTCGCCCCGAGGAGGCCGAGGCCGCCTATCGCATGGACCTCGTCAAGCATCCGCACAACGGCTGGGCTCTCACCGGCCTTGCCGAGGCGCTGCGCGCACAGAACCGCGACGCCGACGCCGCGTACGTCGAGGAGGCGCGCGACGTCGCGTGGAACCGCGCCGACATCCGGCCGGTTCGCACCGCATATTAGTGCGAGTAGGTCTCGAGCTCGACCTTGATCCAGCCGGGCTCGCGCGCATCGAAGTGCTCGTACGCATCGAGTGCGCTCGTCAGCGGCTCGACGTTCGTCATCACCTCCGCCGGATCGACGACACCGGTCTCGACGAGCTCGAGCAGGTGCGGGATGTACTTGCGATGGGTCGCGTTGCCCATCTTGAGCGTCAGGTTCTTGTTCATCGCCTTGCCGATCGGGAACCACTTCGCGGTCTCGGGATAGACGCCGATGATCGACAGCGTGCCGCTCTTGCACAGCGCGTCGACCGCCCACTCGAGCGCGAGGCTCGGCGCGTCGCCGGACACGAAGTGGTCGCCCTCGTGCCGGGCATCGGGCGCCATCTCCTCGAGCTCGTGTTCGAACTCCTGCTCCCTGCTCTTCAGCGCATCGGCCGCCTTGCCCTGATGTGGCCGCACCGCGTCGACGCCGACCGCATCGACCGCGCGGTCGACACCGATACCACCGGTCAGCCGCACGATCGCCTCGACAGGATCCTCCTCGTCGAAGTTGATCACCTCGGCGCCGAGCTCGCGCGCCTTGTCCAGCCGGGTCGGATCGCGATCGACGGCGAGCACGCGTCCCGCACCGAGCAGCTTCGCGCTGACGATCGTCAGCAGGCCCACCGGTCCGCAGCCGAACACGGCGACCGTATCGCCCGCCGTGATCTCCGCGTTCTCGGCGCCGAAGTACGCCGTCGGAAAGATGTCGCACAACGTGATCGCCTGCAGGTCGGTCACCGAGTCGGGAATCTTCACGAGCCCGACATGCGCGAACGGCACGCGCGCCTTCTCGGCCTGGAGGCCCTGAAAGGGTCCGCTGATCGCGGGTCCGCCGAAGTACGCGGTGCCCGCGCGGTTGCCGTGCGGGTTCGCGACGTCGCACTGCGAGTACTCGCCCGCGCGACAGTACACACAGCTTCCGCACGCGATCGTCGACGGAATGATCACGCGATCGCCGACGGCGAAGTTCCGAACATCCGGTCCGAGCTCCTCGATCACGCCGACCGCCTCGTGGCCGAGCACGGTCCCGGGCTCGAGCGGTGCGAGCGTGCCTCTCACCATGTGGAGGTCCGTGCCGCAGATCGCGCTCGCGGTGATACGGACGATCGCATCGGTCGGTTGTTCGATGCGCGGTTCCTCTACCTCGTCGAGCCGAATGTCTCCGACTCCGTGCCACACGACAGCCTTCATAGTTCGTGCTCCTTCCTATGGGAGCACGTGGTGCAAGAGGCGCTCCCTCAGAGCTGCCAGTTCATCGGTGCGTGACCGGCCTGCACGAGCGCCGCGTCGATCGCCGAGAACGGCTTCGAGCCGAGGAACAGCTTCGCCGACAGCGGCGACGGATGCGCGCCTTTGAGGACGAGATGGTGCGGGCTCTTGATCCGCTTGCCCTTCTTCTGCGCGTAGTTGCCCCAGAGCGCGAACACGACAGGCTCGCCGCGCTGGTCGAGCGCGTCGATCACGAGATCGGTGAAGCGCTCCCAGCCCTTGTCCTTGTGCGAGTTCGCCTCGTGCGCACGGACGGTGAGGACGGCATTGAGAAGCAGCACGCCCTGGCGCGCCCACGCCTCGAGGTTGCCGTGGCTCGGCGGCTCGATGCCGAGGTCCGTCTTGAGCTCCTTGAACATGTTCTTGAGCGACGGCGGCGCCGCGACGCCGTGCTTGACCGAGAAGCACAGCCCGTGGGCCTGGCCATCGTCGTGATACGGGTCCTGGCCGAGCAGCACGAGCTTCACCTGCGAGTACGGCGCGTGCGCGAACGCCGAGAACACCTCGTCCTCTGGCGGAAACACCTGCCCAGCCGCGCGCTCGCCGCGCACGAACGACCACAGCGAGCGGAACCAGTCGGAGTCGAGATGAGCGCCGAGGACCTCGTGCCAGTCGCCGGGGAGTCGCGGGTTGGTTGCGGCCATTCGAGCGTGCACCTTAGCGCCGACGGACGCGCATCGCGATCATCGGGTGATGCGCTTGATCGCTCCTTCGCGATACGCCGTCCAGGTCACATGGCTCGCGTCGACGGCGAGCCCGTAGGGCCGGTCCTGACCGCGCACGAGCACGCTGGGGCCACTGCCCGCCTTGGCGACGCGTGAAACGGTGCCGTCGAGCTCGTTGGTCCAGTACACGTTGGCATCGTCGAGCGCGAGCTCCTGCGCGCCACGCTGCCCGGCGGCGAGCTGTGTGGGCTGGCCGCCCTCGAGCGCGATCGACATCACTGAACCGTCGCCGCCACCTTCGGTGCCGTGGTCGACCCAGAAGACGGCGCGTGCATCGGCGGCGATGCCCGACGGGTTGACGCGCCCGGAGACGAGGACGACCGGCTCGCCACCGTCGGCGCGGCGCATCACCGAGCCGTCGGTCAGCGCGGGCGCCGTGCCGTGGTTGGTCCAGTATGCGACGCCGCCGGAGACGACGATGCTGGCGGGCTGCGCCTGCCGCTTCGCGATCGCCTCGGGCTTGCCGCCGGACTTGGCGGCGCGGGCCACCGTGCCGGCGTACGTGTTGGTCCAGTAGATGAAATTCTCGTCGACGGCGATCCCGGTCGGGCCGAGCTGATCGCTCGCGACCGTCTCCGGCGTCCCCCCGGTCTTGGCGATCTTCATCACCGTGCCGCCGTTGAGCGTCGTCCAGTACACGGCGTCGCCGTCGACGGCGATGCCGTACGGGTAGTCCTGCTTGGTCGCGAGGACCTTGGCCGCGCCCCCGATCGAGGCGACGACCTCGCCGCCGAGGTGGTTGGTCCAGTACAGGGCGCTGCCGTCACTCGCGAGCTGGAGCGGAAAGCTCTGGTTCGCCGCGAGGGTCTCGATCGGCGCCCCACCGACGGTGGACGTCGACGCTCCGGTCGCCACGCCGCCGCCGCACCCCGCGAGCAGCGCGCTCGCGACGAGCACGCGCGCGTGGGTCACGGCGCCTCCGCCGGCGGGACGAGCGTCGGCTCGATCGCGCCGCTGGAGGTCTCGCCGAACCGGAAGAAGTGATGGCACGAGTCGCAGTTTCCGCGCAGCTCCTCGAAGTTCTTCCGAGCGGCGTCGTGGTCGTCGGCCGTGACAGCCTGCGCGAGGTTGGCGGCGTTGTTGCGCAGCGACGCCGCGTACTCGAAGAACACCTGCTGCGCCTGCTCCGAGTCGCCGTACGGCGTCGGCCACTCCGACAGCTTGGTCGTCGCCGCCGCGAGCTCCTGCGCTGCCGCCGGCAACATCGACGGATCGAGCTCGCTCGGGTCGCCCTGATGGAACAGCAAGAACGACAGCTTGCTGAACGGCGGGTTGACCTGCGTCTTCATGAACAGGCTGAGCTCCGTCAGCTCCGAGCGTTTCGCGTGCGCGGGGGCGGCGCCTCCTGTGCCGGAGTTGGATCCGAAGCGGGAACAAGACACGACGGCGAGCAGGGCAACTAATACAACTTTGCTCGTCATGAGTACTTCTGGTTAGCGTAAACGATACATGATTTCGAGTTTGGCCCGCGACGATTTGATATGGTGTTCTTTCAATGAAGTCGATTGTCCTCTTCTTTGTAGCGAGTACTGCGATCGGGTGTGTAGGACAGACACCGAAGTCGCAGACACCGAGCCAGAGCTCGGACGTGCAGGCGCGCGTCGCCGGGCCCTCCGCAGTCGTGGGACTCGCGGCGGCGTGCTCGACCGGCGTCGCGCAGGTCTCCTCGGGTTGGTCGCATACGTGCGCGCTGTGCCAGGACGGCGAGGTCGCGTGCTGGGGCACGAACTTTCTCGGCAACCTCGGCGTGCCGCTGCCAACGGAGCGCGCCGTGCCGATGAAGATCGCGGGGCTCACCGACGTGAAGCAGATCGCCGCGGGCGCCTACCACACATGCGCGCGCCTCGCCTCCGGCGGGGTGACGTGCTGGGGCGCGAACAACGAAGGCCAGCTCGGCGACGATACCAGCGCGACGCGCCTACACCCGGTCACGGTCAAAGACCTCGCGAACGTGGAGCAGCTCGACGTCAGCCTCGGCCCTGGCCACACGTGTGCCGTGATCCGCGGCGGCGGCGTGCGCTGCTGGGGCGTGAACTACAACTCGCAGCTCGGCGACGGCACGATGAACAACGCGCCCGCGCCGATCGACGTGCCCCAGCTCGACGAGACCACGCAGGTCTCGGCCGGCGCGTATCATTCGTGCGCTCTGCGCGTGACCGGCAAGGTCTCGTGCTGGGGCGGCAAGCACGGTCGCAAGCCGACCGCACGCACCGCGGCCGAGGTCCCCGGCCTCGATGACATCGTACAGATCGCCGCCGGCGGCGAGCACACGTGCGCGCTCCGCAAGAACGGCATGGTCGCGTGCTGGGGCATGAACGGTGTGGGACAGCTCGGCGATGCGACGTGGAGCGATCGCGAGCTGCCGGCGGTCGTGCCTGGTCTGACCGGCGTCACTGCGATCGACGCCTCGTCGCAGCACACCTGCGCGGTGCTCTCGGATCGCACCGTGCGGTGCTGGGGCGCCAACGAGCACGGCCAGCTCGGTGACGGCACGGCCATCACGCGCAACGTCCCGACCGCGGTCGCCGGCCTGACGAACGTCGCCGCGATCTCCGTCGGTCACCGCACCAGCTGCGCCCAGAAGACGAGCGGCGAGGTCGTGTGCTGGGGCGAGCTGGACCGACCACTCGACGAACCGCCTCACTGATTTTGGAGGGGTACCCGACTGGGTAATTCCCTTCGAAAATGGGACGCGATAATACTGGTCGAAGTCCATCCAATTGGGGGATGGTGGGCAGTTCGATATGTACCTGACTAGGTACTTTCGAGACTGAGACTCCAATCTATGGGTCGGTGGAGGGTAGTTTTCCTCGCGCAATGAACACCGATCCCTCGTCGAGAGATACGCTTGCGGTCGATGGCCGGGATGAGCCGTCGCAGCCCGAGATCAGTGTTGGCGAGCTCGAGGCAGCGGACGCCGAACCGATCGGGTCCGACGCTCTCCTCGAAGGAGTGGGCGAGCACCTCGGCAAGTACGTGCTCGTCGGCGAGCTCGCCAAGGGCGGCATGGCCGAGCTGTTCCTCGCCCTTCACAAGGGGCCCGAGGGATTCCTCAAGGTCGTTGTCGTCAAGCGTGTCCTGCCGCACCTGACCCAGAACGCCGAGTTCGTCCAGATGTTCGCGGACGAGGCCCGTCTCGCCGCGCGCCTCGAGCACGCCAACATCGTCCGCACGTGGGAGTTCGGCGCATCGCAGGGCAACTACTTCACGGTGATGGAGTACCTCGCGGGCGAAGACCTCGCGAACGTGCTGCGCCGGCTCGCGGAGTCGCGGCAGGTGCTCTCGATCCAGGCTGCATGCACGATCGCACTCGAGGTCTGCAAGGCCCTTCATTTCGCCCACGAGCTGACCGACACCGCGGGGCGGCCGCTCGGCCTCGTGCATCGCGACGTCAATCCATCGAACGTGATCATCACGTATTCGGGCGACGTCAAGCTCATCGACTTCGGTGTCGCGAAGACGACCGTGAACGTCTCCAAGACGATCGCGGGGAGCGTCAAAGGCAAGCTGGCGTACATGGCGCCAGAGCAGATCATCGCTCGCGGCTTCGACCGGCGTGCCGACGTCTTCTCCCTCGGCGTCGTGCTCTGGGAGACCCTCGCGATTCAGCCGCTGTTCGGGCGCGACGGCGATGCGGCGACGATGTACGCGATCATGAACGACCCGATACCGCTCGTGAGCAAGTATCGGCCGGACGTTCCGCCCGCACTCGATGCGATCGTGAGCAAGGCGCTCTCGCGCACGCCCGCCGATCGCTACGAGACCGCGGCCGAGCTGATGGACGCGCTCGAGGAGTTCCTCGCGACGCAGCCCGGCCTCGACTCGCGCTACCTGCCGACCACCATGGAGACGCTGTTCGGCTGGACCCGTGCGGGCGCAAAGCGCGCGATCCAGCGTGGCCAGGCGCTGAAACGCAACATCTCGCTCGTCATGAAGTTACGCAGCGACGTGCACGCCGGGCTCGCCGCGCAGCTGCAGCGGGCGCTCAGCGCTGACGATCCGCCGCGTTCGTTCGAGCCGCCCGCCGGGCGTTCCCGCAGCATCCTGATCGCGATCAGCGCGATCCTCCTGCTGGCGATCGGCGGCGGGCTCGTCTACGTCGCGACGCGTGGCAGCGGTACCGCCCAGCCGCAGGTCCAGCACCAGGCGACTGCCATCATCCAGCTCGACAGCAGGCCGAGCGGCGCGGCGGTGTTCATCAATGGCGAGCCGACCGGTTACGTGACGCCGGCGACCCTCAAGGACATCCTGCCCGGCGAGCTCACGATCCGACTCGCGCTCGCGGGCCACACCGCGGTGGAAACCAAGCTCACGGCGGTCGCCGGAAAGACGACCGAGCAGGTGATTCCACTCGAGCCAGAGCAAGGCCGTCTCGTCATCGCGGGCCTGTCCGCGGATGCCGCGATCGTCGTCGACGGCACCTCGTACCCTGCCGGCGAAGCCATTCCTCTGAATGTCGGCAGCCACGACGTTGCGATCGTCGTCGGAGACTCGGAGCTCGTCCGTCAGACCATCGCGATCGGAAGCGGCGATCAGAACTGGCAGCTGCGGGGAGCGAGGTTGGAGAAGAGATGAAGATGCCCGCATCGGACTCGCATCCGCGGCAGCCTGCCCGACGTCGCTCGTGGGGAGCGCTGATCGTGACGATCGTCGCGCTGGCGGTTTGCGGAGGCTGGGTCGTTGTCGCGAAGCAGCGTCTGACCGAGGCCATCGCCCACGAGAACGGCGGCTATCTCGCACGAGCTCGCGCCGTCTTCGATCTCGTGCGCTCCGAGTCGCAGAACAACGTGCGCACGCAGTCGCGTGTGCTCGCCGAGGATCCTCGACTCAAGTCAACGCTCGCCATCGAAGGCATCGACGAGGCGACGATCGCAGACATCCTCAACGACCTGAACAGCCTCCGCCGAACCGGCTTCCTGTTGATCTTGTCGCCCGAGGGCAAGGTGCTCGCTCAGGCCGGTGCGCCCGAGCTGCGCGGTCTCGATCTCTCATCATCGAGCCTCGTCAAGAAGGCACAGACGACGTCGGATGCGATCAGTGGCGCCTGGGTGATCGCCGGCAAGGTCCACGATCTCGCGGTCGTCAGCGTTCGCTTCGACACAGCCGTCATCGCCTATCTCGTCGTCGGCCGCACGCTCGATTCGCAATTGCTGACGGCCGTGTCGAGCAGCACCGGCGTCGGGTTCGCAATCCTCATGGGCGACCGGGTCGCGATCGCATCGAGCGATCCGATGCTCGGCCCGGTGTTCGACGCTGTCGCCCGGGGCGCGATCGCTCGAGAGCTCGAGAGCGGTGGCCAGAGATACCTCGTATCGCTCGCGGAGCTCGAGGGGGCGGCCCAGATGCGTCCGCGCCTGGTGCTCGTGCGAGCGATGTCGTCGACCACGGAAGCGTTCTCGGCACTGACGTGGCTCCTGCTGGTGCCGCCGATCGTCCTGCTCACAACCATCGTGCTCGTCGTCTTTTTGCAGCGTGGACCGAGGAGAAGAGAGCAGTATTCAAATGAAGTATTCTCGACTCACTAGACCCATCCTTATCGTCCTCATCGGGTCCGCAGAAGCCGCCGCACAACCTGGGACCGCGCAGCCTTCCGACTCCACGCCGACAACCGCGCCAGCGGAACCGGACGTTCCGTCGTCCGAACCGGCCGAGGTAGAGGATGAGGCTGCAGAAGCGCGGGCCGAGATGGAGGCTCGCCTCGAATCCCTCGAGGCCCAGCTCGAGATGGCCGAGGAGAGCAAGAAGTCGCGATTCCCGGTCAAGATCAGCGGCTACGGCGATATCGGCTTCTTTGCCACCCAGGGCGACGGCACCGGCGTGCGCCAGGACTACGGTCACGCGACCTATCCCGAGTACGGCAACTACGCGTGGGTCTTCTATGGAGACCTGCTCTCGACGGCGATCAACTCGCGCGGCGAGGCTGCTGACCTCGGAGACCTGCCCGGAGTCGATCGCTACGATGGCGTGAACTCCAACGGCAACCCGACGTTCCTCGTGAACGAGCTGAACCTGACGGTCAACGCGGGCCTCGGCGAGCACGCGTTGTTCACGTCGTCCGTGAACTTCGCCCCTCGCAGCGGCTCCGAGTTCCGACTCGGCGACCAGGTCGATGCCGACGTCGTCCAGCTCGAATACATGCCGACGAAGGACGGCAAGACGTCGCTGTTCGTCGGCAAGGTCGACTCGGTGATCGGCATCGAGTACAAGACGCGCAAGGCCAATCAGCGGTTCGGCATCACGCCATCGCTGCTCGCGCGCTACACGACAGGCACCGCCGTCGGTATCAAGGCACGCACGAAGCTGTTCAACGATCACATCGTGCTCGCGGCCGCGGTGACCAACAGCACCTTCGTCACCGAGCAGTTTCACTTCTATCGCGAGATCGACACCAACCCGTCCAAGATGCTGTCCGGACGCGCCGCGATTCGGATTCCGATCGGCTCTGGAACCTTCGAGGCAGGCCCGTCGGCGCAGTGGGGCACGCAGGACGGCGCACCGTCGGGGAAGATCTGGTTTGTCGGCGTCGACGCCGAGCTCGATGTATGGCGCCTCGATATCAAGGCGCAGTGGCTGCGCGGCAAGTCGCCCGGCTATGACGAGACGGAGACCTACAGCCTCGACCTCAGGAACGGTGGGTACGTCGAGACCAACGTCATCGTCACGCCGGAGATCGGCGTGCTCGGACGAGCCGAGTTCCGCGACGCTGACGTCGCGCTGACGACGAACCGCCTCTACATCACCAAGAACTGGCGGGCCACCGCTGGCCTGCGGTTCGTCTTGAACCCGCACGCCGTTGTCAAAGCCGAGTACCTCCACAACGGGACTTACGGCGACATGCCGAACATTCCCGACGATGTGTTCACTGCCTCAGCCGTAATGGCTTTCTGAAAGGGAACGTCATGCGTATTCGCTCACTAGGAACGGCCGCGTTCTGCGTGGCGCTGACCGTCACTGCGTCCGCGCAACCGCGCGGCGGGTCCGCGCCCAAACCAGCCAGGTCTCTCACGCAGGCCGATTTCGATCGTCTCGAGAAGAAGCTGGAGCAGCAGCAGCGACTGCTCCAGTCGCTCCTCGAGTCGGAGGCCCAGCGCGCGCAGCTGTACGCGGCGCTGCTCGCCGAGCTCGGCATGGACCCCAAGACGGAACCCAGGACCGAGCCCAAGCCGGAACCCAAGACAGAGCCCAAGACCGAGCCCAAGGCGGAACCCGCCGCTGTCGCCAAGCTCAAGCCTCGGACGGTCGTGACACCGCCCAAGGCCGACCCCGCGATCAAGGGTGAGGGAAGCGTCGTCGGCAAGGTGAAAGGCGCTTCTGACGCGGTCGTCTACATCGACCTGAGCGGAAAGCTCTCCGGCGGCACCGCGTCGATGAAGCAGGAGGGCAAGCAGTTCATCCCGCAGACCCTGGTCGTGCAGCGTGGGACCAAGGTCGCCTTCCCGAACGGCGACGCGATCTTTCACAACGTGTTCTCGGTGAGCCCGGACAACTCGTTCGATCTGGGCAGCTATCGCCAGGGCGAGTCGAAGAGCGTCACGCTCACGAAGCCGGGCATCGTCAGCGTCTACTGCAACATGCACCCGCAGATGGTCGGGCACATCCTCGTCGTGCCGGGCCCCTACTACGTCAACGCGGGCCGCGACGGCTTCTTCAAGATCCCCAAGGCACCCGCCGGCAAATACAAGGTTGTTGCCTGGGCGCCCAATGCCAAGCCCGTCTCGACCGAGATCGAGATCACGGACGGCCAGGCCACGACCGTCGAGCTCGAGCTGAAGAAGCGCTCGCCCGGGTCGCATATGAACAAAGAGGGAATGCCGTACGGCAGTTACAAGGAGTAGCTGCGTGGCACGTAGTCTCATTCTGTTCATTGCCACGCTGGGAATCGCGGCATGTGAAGCAGCTCCGCCGGATCCATTCCCACCGCTGTTGCGCAAGCACGTCGGCCGGGGTGATCCGCCGGTCGACTCCTCGAACAGATACATCGGCGATCCTGCGGTGATCGCGCTCGGCAAGAAGCTGTACTTCGATCCGTACTTCTCCGGGAAGGTCGTCTTCTCCGACATGCTGCTGCGGCCGATGACGACCCCAGCGCGCGCCGAGCCGGGGGCCGCCACCGAGGTGAGTTGCAACAGCTGCCATGACGTCTCGCGCGGCGGCTCCGACCACTCGCCGTATCCAAGCGGCATCGTCGTGTCGCTCGGCGGTGGCGCCTACGACGTCAACGGCCAGCAGACGATCAACTCCGCCTACAACGACATCTTCTACTGGAACGGCCGCAACGACACGCTGTGGTCCCAGATCGTCGCGGTCGTCGAGAGCCACGTGTCCGTCAACGGAAGCCGCATGCGGGTCGCGTGGCGCATGATCGACAAGTACAAGGCCGAGTACGAGGCGGCGTTTCCCGAGTACCCGCTGCCGGCACTGCTCGACTCCATCGAGGCGCAGAAGGCACGTCTGAACGACGACGGCACTTGCAAGCTCGACGGCGGCACGTGCCCAGCCGAGTGTCATACGACGTACGGTCCCTGCCTGCCGCGGTTTCCGCTCGAAGCGCGGCCCGGCTTCGTCGAGTTCGGCGACCTCGCCGTATGCCAGTGGGGCCAGGTTGCTGCGGACGACGTCCAGCAGCCCTACGGCGACGCGTGGGACTGCATGCAGCTCGCCGATCAGCGTACGGCGACACGTATCTACGTCAACTTCGCCAAGGCGATCGCAGCCTACGAGTACACGCTCATCTCGAAGAACTCGCCGTTCGATGTCTGGGCCGATGGTGGCTTCGTTCCCGGCGAGCTGTCACCCGAAGCGGAGCGCGGCGCGGAGCTGTTCGTCGGCAAGGCGGGGTGCGCCGAGTGCCACTCCGGGCCCAACTTCACCGACAACCGGTTTCACAACATCGGTGTGCCCCAGCTCGGTGAGTACGTGCCGACCACGGCGGACTGCCCGGAAGGCGGGTGGTGCGACTGCGTGAGTGACGACACCGACATCCCGAAGAACTGCTTGCCGGACGGCGCGCGCGATGGGCTGCGCAAGCTGCGGGCGAACCGGTTTCGCCGGGACTCCGAGTGGAGCGATGACGTCGGGTGTCGCAGTCACTTTGCATATCACTCGATGCCCGAATACGCCAAATCGCACCCCGACGAGTGCGATGGTCGCGTCAAGTACTACAGCCTGCCACTCGCCGACATGGACGAGACGCTCGTCGGTGCATGGAAGACGCCGTCGCTGCGCGATGTCGCGTTGACCGCGCCGTACATGCACAACGGCATGTACTCGACGCTCCGCGAGGTGATCGCGGATCACTACAACACAGGTGCGGTGCACGGGCGCGGAGGCGAGACGGTCGGGACGCTCGACTCGAGGATGACCACCCTCACGTTATCCAACCAGGAGATAGACGATCTGGTTGCATTCCTTAACTCGTTAACGGGGGAGCTGGACTCCGCCGTCATAGAGCCGCCGGTCGTGCCGGGACCTTCTGCATTCTAATACTGGGAAAGGACGAGATGTTTAATTTGCGTGGATGCCTCTTGTTTGGAGCGATGTTGATGACAGCGTGTGGCGACGAGAACCATCAAACGGTGGATGCCGCGCCGCCCGATACCGGACCTTCGCTCGCCGCGCGCGGTGCGTACATCGTCAACACGCTCGCCAACTGCAAGTTCTGTCACACACCGAAGCTGCCGAACGGTCAGCCCGACCTCGACAAGAACTTCTCGGGCGTCGACTGCTGGGCCGATATCGACAGCCCCACCGGAACGGATGACGGTGGATCGGTTGGCTGCCTGTCGACGCGCAACCTGACGCCCGACCCGACCGGCCTCGGCAACGTGACCGATCAGCAGATCAAGGACGCGTTCCTGAATGGAATCCGCACCGACGGCAAGAAGCTGGTGCCCGTGATGCCGTGGTGGATCTTGCACAACATGACCGACGACGACGCCGATGCGGTCGTCGCGTACCTGCGCTCGATCCCGCCGATCGCGCACCAGGTCAAGCCGAACCAGCCACCGTGGTCCCTCTACAACGACGGCGTTCCCGACATCCTCCCGGACCCCTCACCGCTCGCGGTCAACACGATCCCGATGCCGGGGCCGGGCGCGAACATGGAGAGTGCGATGCGCGGCCGCTACCTCGCCTCGGTGGCCGGCCTGTGCATCGACTGCCACACCCCGGAGACGTCGCCGAATAGCCTCCAGCTGGACAGTAGCCGCTTCTTTGCCGGCGGAAGGTTGTTCTCCAAGGAGCAACTCGGCCTGCTCGACCCGTCCTACCCGAATCTGATCGCGACGGGCAACCTGACGACGGACGCCACCGGCCTCAAGGGTTGGACCAAGGACCAGATCAAGGCGGCGCTCTCGGAAGGCCGCGACCGGGACAACAACTCGGTGTGCGCGTCGGCGCACGGTAATTTGACTTCGTCGTACGCGAGCCTCGAGCCGCAAGACCTCGAGGATATCGTCGAGTACATCTCGCACCTGCCCGCGGTCGCGAACGATGTCGCCAACGATCCGAACGTGGCCAACTGCGGGCTCCCTGCACTGCCGCTCGCGGTCGGCGCACCAGAGACCGGCGCGCAGTGCGACGACACCATGGACAACGATGGCGATGGCACCGTGAACGACGGCTGCCCCGAGACCGGCACCGATTGCAGCAATACGGCCGACGACGATGGTGACGGTGTCCCGAACGACGGCTGCCCGGTCGCATGCGGCAATTGCGCCGGCCCGCCGGTGCCGTGATGTGGCGTGCCGCGGCCGGGCTGCTCGCCCTGGGAGCTTGTTCTTCGAACGCACCGACGATGCCTGACGCCGCGGCCTTGCCGACGGAGTTGCCAGAACGGCTGTCCGAAACCGGGCTGTACGCAGATATCGCGACGTATGCGGTCGCCCCGGACTTCGTGGCGTTCTCGCCCGCGAACGTCCTGTGGTCCGACGGTGCCGTCAAGAACCGCTGGTACAGGCTGCCGCCCGGCAGCGTGATCGATTCGAGCGACATGAACCACTGGCGGTTTCCCGTCGGCACGATGCTGTTCAAGGAGTTCGCCCGGGAGGGGAAGCGGCTCGAGACGCGGCTCATCTGGCGCGTCGACGACACGGGCAATCGCGAGCGCGACATGCTCATGGGCGCGTACCTGTGGAACGACAGCGAAACCGATGCGGTGTTCGTCAAGGCTGGAGCCGAGGATGTCCGCGGCACCGACCACGACGTGCCTGCCGCCGATACGTGCTGGCGCTGCCATATCGGCGAGCCCGGGCAGATCCTCGGTCTATCGGCACTGCAGCTCGGCGATGTCTCGGCGCTGCCGCTCTCGGTGCCACCTGAAGGGGCGCCGTTTGCGGCACCGAACGCCGCGCTCGGCTACCTGCACGCGAACTGCGGGCACTGTCACAATCCGAACGGCAGTGCCTGGTCGCGCTCGAATCTCGTGTTGCGGCTCGACGTCGAGGAGCGCGACGCGGCGACCACGATGATCGAGCAATCCACGGTAGGCGTGCCGCTCCAGAACTGGCTCGATCACGGCTACACGTACCGCGTGGTCGCGGGCGATCCAGATCAGAGCGCGATCGTCGCGCGGATGTCGCAGCGCGACGTCAACATCCAGATGCCGCCGCTGGCGACCGAGCACGTCGACGAAACGGGCATCGCGCTCGTCCGCGCATGGATTCAATCACTCTAGGGTCGCACGAGCTGATTGCCGCGTAGCTCCCAGATCTGCTGGCCGCGTCCAAGGTCGACCTTCTGATCGACGAGCGTCTGCCGATCGGCGACGACGCGCAGCCGGTAGCTGCCTACCGGCAGTGCGACCACTTCGCCGGCGAGGTACTCGACATCATCGACGAACAGACTCGAGCCATCGGCGAGTCCGCGAACGACCAGCTGACCGATGGCGCCGTCGACCGGACGTAGCTTGAACGTTCGCCGCAGGGTCTGATCCGGGGGCGCGTCAAGCGTGACCTCGAGCGGGTCGAAGTCAGGGAGCTCGAGCCGGATGGTGTGCGTTCTCGCCACCACGCCAACGAGATGCACCGGCGTACGCAAACCCGTCGGTTCACCGTCGATGAACACGTTCGCGCCGTTCGGCTCGCTGTCGATGTCGAGCTTGCCGAGCACCGCGGGCCGCACTGGCTTCGGGGCGGGATGGGTCGATCCCATCAGAAACACGGCGGCCACGATTCCGACGGTCAGCGTGGTGAGCGCACCGATCGTGATCACGCCGGCGCGCGAGCGCAGCTGCGGAACTGGAGCATGGTCCGCGTTGGAGCCGATCGCGTGGAGCGGTTCGCCGTCGATGGCGCGCATCGCGGCCACGACCGGTGTGATGTCGAGTCGCCCGGACGGCCGACCGACGGCCTCGGCGCGGCCCCGCATGACGATCGCGATGTTCCGCTTGAGCTCGCGCGTCTGCGCGATCGCGCGCTTGGCCTCCGCGCGTGTCTGGCCAAACTGGCTCTCGAGGAGCGTGACGAGCCACCTGCGCTCGAGCGGCGGCTGCGTGGCGGCAAACGCATCCAGATCGCGCTGCAGATCCTCCATCGTCGCGTAGCGGTCAGACGGCGAGCGAGCGAGCGCGCGGAGGCAAATCTCGTCGAGCCGGGCCGGCACGCCGGGGCGATACTCGCTCGGCGGCGGGATGGGATCGTTCATGACCGCGTACATCGTCGCAGCCTGTGAGTTGCGGGCGAACAGCGGCTGCAGCGTGATGAGCTGCCACATGACGACACCGGTCGAGAACACATCGGCCCGGCGATCGATCGGACGGTTGGCGATCTGCTCCGGCGCCATGTACGCCAGCTTCCCCTTGATCGTGCCCGCCTCGGTCTTCGTCATGTTCGTCGTGGTCTTGGCGACGCCGAAGTCGATGATCTTCACCTCGCCGGCGTATGTGACGACCACATTCGATCCAGTGAGGTCGCGGTGGACGAGCCCCATCGGATTGCCCGCGGTGTCCGTGAGCTCGTGCGCGAAGTGCAGGCCCTTGCAGATGTCGCTGATGATCCGCGCGACGCCGGCGAGTGGCAGCACCTGTTGCGACGTGCGCAACCTCCGGGTGAGCCCCGCGATGTCCTCCCCCGCCAGGTACTCCATCACGGTGAAGTACTGGTCATCGGCCGCGCGGAAGTCATACGTGCGGACGATGTTCGGATGGTCGAGGCGTGCCGCGATGCGCGCTTCGTCGGCGAACATCTGGCGAAAGCTCGGGCTATCGGTCAGGCCTGGAAGTACGCGCTTGACGACGACGGCCTTGTGGACGCCTTCGAGGCCCTTCTGGACCGCCAGAAATATCTCGGCCATCCCGCCGACGGCGAGCTCGCCGACCAGCAGGTACTCTCCAAGATCCTCGCCCGTGAGCACATGTTCGTCTTCGACGATCGAAGACGACCGGAGCTCTGCCGTTCCCTCCCGATCGGTCGGGAAGTCGACGCTGGAAAGCGCGTCGGGTGTGGTGTCGTTCTCGTACGTCGGTCGATCATCCCACGTTCCCGCCCGCCGGCGTTGGTCCCCAGGCGCCATAGTGTAGGCATGTCCGTCCCGCCGGGCACGAGCGATCACCCGATCAGGTTGGGCCTCGGTCCAAACCTCGCGCAGTTCTCGTTGCTCGTCGTCGTCAACGCGTTCGTCGGGGCGATGGTCGGGCTCGAGCGCACGATCCTGCCGGCGATCGCGGAGCACGAGTTTCATCTCGCGGCGCGCGCCGCGGTGCTGTCGTTCATCGTCGTCTTCGGCGTCACGAAGGCGCTCACCAACTACTTCGCAGGCCGGCTCTCCGATGCACTCGGACGCAAGCGCGTCCTCGTCGGCGGCTGGCTCGTCGCCCTTCCCGTCCCGTTCCTGCTCATGTGGGCGCCATCGTGGAACTGGGTGCTCGTCGCGAACGTGCTGCTCGGCGTGAGCCAGGGGCTCACCTGGTCGACGACCGTCATCATGAAGATCGATCTCGCGGGCCCGGCGCGGCGCGGGTTCGCGATGGGCCTCAACGAGTTCGCCGGCTATGGCGCGGTCGCGCTCTCCGCGCTCGCGACCGGCTACGTCGCGCAGGCGTACGGGCTACGCCCCGAGCCGTTCTACCTCGGCGTCGGATTCGCGATCGTGGGATTCGCACTGTCAGCCGTGCTCGTTCGCGAGACTCACGCGCATGCGCGCCACGAAGCGGCGAACCATGCGGCGGCCGCAGGTGCGCCGTCGCAGCGCGACATCTTCATCAAGACGTCGTTCACGGATCGCGAGCTGTCGTCGATCAGCCAGGCCGGGCTCGTCAACAACCTCAACGACGGCATGGCCTGGGGCCTGTTCCCGCTGCTCTATGCGAGCGCGCAGCTATCGCTCGAGCGCATCGGCTGGCTCGCCGCGATCTATCCCGCGGTGTGGGGTATCGGTCAGCTGTTCACCGGCGCGCTGTCGGACCGGATCGGGCGAAAGTGGCTCATCGCCAGCGGCATGTGGGTGCAGGCCGCTGGCATCGTGCTGATCGTGATGTCGGCGCGGTTCGCCGGCTTCGCGGGCGGCGCGGCGCTGCTCGGACTCGGCACCGCGATGGTCTATCCGACGCTGCTCGCCGCGATCGCGGATGTCGCGCACCCGAGCTGGCGTGCTTCGGCCGTCGGGGTCTATCGGCTGTGGCGAGACCTCGGGTATGCGATCGGCGCACTGCTCGCCGGCATCACCGCAGACGCGCTCGGCATCGACTCCGCGATCTGGCTCGTCGCCGCGATCACGTGTGCCTCCGGGCTCGTCGTCGCGGTGCGGATGCGCGAGACGCTGGCTCCGCCGTCGCCGACCGGCGCCGGACGTGCTCAGATGGCGTCGCGATGAGCATCCTCGATCGGATCGGCCACACGCCGCTCGTCCCACTCGTGCGCGTGGGCGCGGGCCTGCCGCTACCCGTCCTCGCGAAGTGCGAGCACATGAACCCGGGTGGCTCGGTGAAGGACCGCATCGCGAAGGCGATCATCGACGATGCAGAGGCGCGCGGCGTCCTGCGTCCCGGCATGACGCTCGTCGAAGCGACCGCTGGCAACACGGGCATGGGACTCGCGCTCGTCGCGGCCGTTCGCGGCTACCAGCTCGTCTGCGTGATGCCGGAGAAGATGTCGGTCGACAAGCGGATCGCGCTCGCGGCGGTCGGCGCGCGCGTCGTGATCACGGCGAACGCGCCGCCGTCGAGCCCGGAGAATTTCCGCAACGTCGCCAGGCGCATGGCCGAGGAACACGGCTGGTTCCTGACCGATCAGTTCCGCAATCCGGCGAACGTACGCGTGCACGAGCAGACGACAGCTGCCGAGATCCTCGAGCAGACACATGGCCGCGTCGGCGCATTCGTCGTCGGTGCGGGCACCGGCGGCACGATCAGCGGCGTCGGTCGCCGACTGAAGGCGGCGCTGCCGCACGTGCGGATCATCCTCGCGGATCCGGTCGGCTCCGGCCTCGCCGATTGGGTCGAGACCGGCAGCATCGGTCCCGACGGCACCTACGCGGTCGAAGGCATCGGCGGCAGCGAAGCGCCCGACAATCTGCATCGCGACGTGATCGACGGTGCCGAACGGGTCGCGGATGCCGAGGCGTTCGCGATGGTGAAGCGGCTCGTCCGCGAAGAGGGCCTGCTCGTCGGCGGCTCCGCCGGCACGAACGTGGTCGCAGCACTGCGCGTCGCCGCGCGTGGCAACCTCGACGGGCCGGTCGTCACCCTGCTGCCCGACGGCTGGGACCGCTACCGCGCGAAGCCGTGGATGCAGGACTGGACAGCGGAACCAGCCACGTGAACAGCAGCGCTCCGAGCGCCGCGCCCGCCGCCTGGGCCGCGACGAATCCGCCGATGTCTGCCGGCCGGATCCCGGCGTACGTGTCGCTGAATGCCCGGCCGATCGTGACCGCCGGATTGGCGAACGAGGTCGACGCGGTGAACCAGTACGCGGCGACGATGTACGCGGCCACGGCGAGCGGCGCGATCGACGCCCGTGTGCGGCCGACGCAGATCACGACGCCGACGAGACCAAACGTCGCGACACCCTCGCTGAGGAGCTTCGGGAATCCAGCCCGCACTGTCGTCGACATCGTCACGGGATCGAGTGCGAACATCGCGTTCGCGAGCACGGCCCCCGCGATGCCGCCGACGATCTGCACGGCGATGTAGCCGGCCGCGAGACGCGGACTCAGATCGCGCGTCATCGCCATCACGATGGTCACGGCCGGATTCAGGTGTGCACCCGAGATCGGGCCGAACACGAGGAGGATCGCGACGAGCGCGCCGCCGGTTGCGATCGTGTTGCACAGCAGCGCCACCGCCGGATCCTTCGCGAGCGTCTGCGCCATGATCCCCGAGCCGACGACGGCGGCGACGAGCAGTGCCGTGCCGAGCCCCTCGGCGACGAGCTTGCGCGCGTCCGTCACTTGCATGCGTCCGGGCCGCACGACTTGCGCAGCTTCGCGTGATCGGTGCGGATCGCGCGCTCGGCACCGAAGCGCTCGACGAGCGTGTCGAGCATCGCCTTCACCGAGTCATGGTCCTGCGGCGCGAGTGAGTAGTACATCCACGACCCATCGCGGCGCGCATCGACGACGCCGGCTGCGCGCAGGATTCCGAGCTGGCGAGACACGTTGGGCTGGCTGAGCTCGAGCGCCTTCTCGATATGACAAACGCACAGCTCGCCATGCGAGAGCAGCGCGACGATGCGCAGGCGCGTCTCGTCGCCAAGCGCACGGAACAGCTTCGTGAGCGAGCGAACTCCGTACTCGTTGACGTCCGAGATCGACGATTGCATCAGGGCAACTCGTACATGCGGATATCGTTATATCCTTATAGAGTCAACCCGGTCGATTGTTTGCGTCCTTCCGGCACCAAGCCCGTCTCCCGATCGGAGGATGAACATGAGCAACGCAGATGAAACCCGTACGATCGTCCGCGACCACTACGCGAAAGTCTCGAGGGGAGAGACCGGCTGCGCGCCCGGATGCTGCGCCAGGATGCCGGAAGACCAATCGCGCATGCTGGGCTACAGCGCCGACGATGTTCAGGCTGCGCCCGAGGGCGCCGACATGGGCCTTGGCTGCGGCAACCCGAACGCGATCGCATCGCTGCGCTCCGGCGAGACCGTGCTCGACCTCGGCGCCGGCGGAGGCTTCGACTGCTTCCTGGCGGCGCGCGCCGTCGGGCCGACCGGCAAGGTGATCGGCGTCGACATGACGCCCGACATGGTCACGCTCGCGCGAGCCAACGCGCGCAAGATCAACGCGACGAACGTCGAGTTCCGCCTCGGCGAGATCGAGCACCTGCCGGTCGCCGATGGCTCGGTCGACGTGATCCTGTCGAACTGCGTGATCAATCTGTCGCCGGAGAAGCAATCGGTCTTCGACGAGGCGTTCCGCGTACTGCGGATCGGCGGTCGGCTCGCGCTCAGCGACGTCGTCGAGGTCGCGCCGATGCCCGACGAGCTGAGGACAGACGCCGCGGCGGTCTGCGGCTGCGTCGGCGGTGCTGCGTCGCTCGACGAGGTCCGGCGGATGCTGGAGCGAGCCGGCTTCCAGTCGATCGAGATCACGGTCTCTCCGAACAGCGCACAGATCGTCGACTCGTGGATGCCCGGCGTCAGCAAGTACATCGCGTCGGCGACGATCGAGGCGCGTCGAGGCGCCGAGAAGGCGGCGTGCTGCGCGCCGAGCTGCTGCGCATGACCATCGCACCGTGGCAGGACATCGCGGCGCGGCTGCGGCCGTTCGTCGCGCGCCGCGTCTCGCCCGCCGAGATCGACGACGTGATGCAGGACATCTTCATCCGCATGCAGCGCGGTCTCCCTGCCCTGCGCGAGGAGGAGCGGTTCACGTCGTGGCTGTTCCAGATCGCCCGCAGCTCGGTCGCGGAGCACATGCGAACGCGGGCTCGTCATCCACTGACCGATCGCGACGAGGCCGAGGAACCCGCGACGGAACCCGAGGAAGACGATCGCGAGGCGGTGCGGTCGCTCGCGACGTGCGTCACGATCTTCGTGGCATCGCTGCCGTCGCCGTATCGCGAAGCCGTCACGCTCGTCGAGCTCGAGGGCCTGACGACGCGCGAGGCCGCCGACCTCGCCGGAATTTCCGTCTCCGGCATGAAGTCGCGCGTCCAGCGCGGACGCGAGCAGCTTCGCCGGCTGTTCGAGCAGTGCTGCGAGATCGCGCTCGACGCGCGCGGCAAGGTCACCGAGTTCACGCCGCGCGGACAGCGCTGCCCGGTGTGTAGCTAGGGCGCGGGACCGCTTGACGTCCAGCCCCGGCCGAGTAGCCTCACCGGTGGAAACGCATGCCGATCCGGTGACGGCCCCGGTCTTCAAAACCGGTGAGACTTCGCGCGAGCGTGGGTCTGGAGGGTTCGACTCCCTTTCGTTTCCGCCATCTTTCACGCCGGGGCACATCGATGTGCCTTCTTGCGGCACGACCGCGGCCTCACTACGTAGAGCGCATGACGATCACGCGCAGCCTCGCACGTATCAAGTCGCTTCCTCCTCCGGCGCCTGGTCAGTTCGGTCCCCAGCACACCGCGATCGAGGTGATCACGCCGAGCGAGTGGGAGGATGCAGATCCGTTCATCCTCCTCATGGATGACCGCGCGCACGGCCGGCTGAACGCGGGCCCCCATCCACACGCGGGATTCGAGACGGTGAGCTTTCTCGTCGACGGTGCGATTCCGTCCGAGAACAGCGGAGGCGAGCACCTCACGCCGGGCGACGTCGAATGGACGACCACGGGCAGCGGAATCGTGCACGGCCCCGACAAGCCGATCGACGGGCGGTTCCGCATGCTGCAGCTGTGGCTGACGCTGCCGAAGGCCGACCGCTGGACCGAGCCCGATCACCAGCTCGTGCGGCGTGACGACGCGCCCGCGCGGCAGGACGACGGCGCCGAGGTTCGCCTCTACAGCGGCGCGAGTGGCCCGCTACGCTCGACGACACGCAATCGCGTGCCGGTGACGCTCGTCGATATTCGCCTCGCGCCGGGTGCGAGCATCACGCAGGTGCTGCCGGCATCGCACAACGGCTTCTTGTATCCGCTCGAGGGAGTCGTCACCGTCGGCCCCGACGCACTCGCGGTTCAGCAGGTCGGCTGGCTCGATCGGCCTGCGACCGCTAGCGGCGAGACCGAGCTCGTGATCGGCAATCATGGGAGCGAGCCCGCGCGCGTGCTGCTCTACGCCGGCGAACGTCAGAACACGCCGATCGCCTGGTACGGCCCGTTCATCGGCGACACGCGTCAGGACATCGTGCGCTCGATCGAGCGCTACAAGTCGGGCACGTTCGTTCGCGTGTAGCGCGCCGGGTGCCATACTGCAGGGAGCGTGTGGTTCATCTTCGTCGGCATCGGCCTCGCGCTCGTCACGGTCTGTGGGCTGTATGCGCGACGTCGGCTGACGCAGGCGCTGACCCACTTCGGCGTGCGGAGCCGCCGGACTCGCATCGTCCGGTGGCTCGTCGTGTGGCTGCTATTCGGCTACCCGCTACTCGTGATCGTCGCGGTCGTGCTCTCGCGTCTCCTCGGCCAGGCGACGATTCCGCGACTCGATGGCGTCCTCGCGTCGTTCACGCTCGGCATTCCATTCATCCTGACCGTCCTCGTCGTGCTGCAGTCGATTCCCTGGCTGCTCGCGCTCGATCTCGCGTATCTCGTCGTGCGCCGCCGGCCGGGCGTCGAACGGTTGCGTGCGATCGGCATTGTCGTCGTGTTCGGCGCGTTCGCGCTGTACACGCCGACGCGGATCCTCGTCGAGCGCGGCGACGTTCGCATGCGTCACTTCGACGTCGGGCCGGGAGCCACTCCCGCCGCTCCGCTACGGATCGCATTCCTCGCCGATATCCAGCAGGACGCATTCACCGACAGCGACCGCGCGCGCGAGCTCTTCGCGGCCGTCAATGCGACGAAGCCGGATCTCGTGCTGTCCGGTGGCGACTGGATCAACACCGGCCCCGACGAGATCACGGCGTCGGCAGCTGCCGCGGGGACGTTGCGCAGCAAGCTCGGCACGTTCTCGGTCCGTGGCGATCACGAGCACTTCGCGTACGTCGATCGCAACCGGAGCGTGCGCGAGATCGAGGCCGCGATGAAGGCGCACGGCGTCGAGATGCTCGCGAACGAGGTGCGCTGGTTCGACCATGACGGCAAGCGCATCGCGGTCGTGTTCCTCAACTACAACTACATCGTTCGCACAGATGCCACGGTGATCGCGTCGCTGCTCGCGGTCGCGTCGACGGCGGACTATTCGATCGTGGTCACCCACCAGCTCGACCGCCAGCTCGCCGCGATGCTCGAGGACAAGGTCGACCTCGTCCTCGCAGGACACACGCACGGCGGCCAGGTGAACCCGGTGATCGGCATCGTCCACGTGCCGTTGGCGCGCCTCGAGACGCGGTTCATCGACGGACGCTACAAGCTCGGGCACAGGACGGACGTGATCGTCACCGCCGGCATCGGATATTCGATCGTACCGATCCGGTACGCGGCGCCGGGCTCGATCGAGACGATCGACCTGCGCCTGTAGCTACCAGATGCGCACGCGCTCGGTCGGGCCCAGGTACAGCTTCGCGCCCTCCTGGACCTTGAACGCCGCGTACCACGCATCGAGGTTGCGCACGGTCAACGCGCGGTACTGCGATGGCGCGTGGCCGTCGGTGACGACGCGCTGGCGCAGCGCCGCCTCGCGATACTTGCCGCGCCAGCTCTGCGCGAAGCTCACGAAGAACTGCTGATCGCCGGTGAGCCCCTGCATCGTCGGAGCCTCCTTGCCGCCCTCTGATAGCCGGTACGCGTCGTACGCAGCCGCGAGTCCCGCGACGTCCGCGATGTTCTCGCTGAGCGTCAGGCTGCCGTTGACCGCGAGGTCGGGAAACGGCTTGTACGCGTCGTATTGCGCGACGAGCTGCTTCGCCGACGCCTTGAAGTGCGCGAGGTCGTCGGGCGTCCACCAGTTCTCGAGCTTGCCGGTCGCGTCGAACAGCGCGCCCTGATCGTCGAAGCTGTGGCTGATCTCGTGGCCGATGACGGCGCCGATCGAGGCGTAGTCCATGACCTCGGGCCGCGTCGGATCGAAGTACGGCGGCTGCAGGATCGCCGCGGGGAAGTTCATCGCGTTCATCGCGGGCAGGTTCACCGCGTTGACCAGGTGCGGAACCATCACCCACTCGCCGCGGTCGACCGGCTGGCCGAGCTTGTCGAGGTTGCGCTGGTACTCGAACAGCGCCGCGCGTTCTGCGTTGCCGAGGGCGTCGCCGCGCACGATCTCGAGCTTGCTGTAGTCGCGCCACTTGTCGGGATAGCCGACGCCGACCTTGAGGACAGCGAGCTTGGCCTTCGCCTTGGCCTTCGTCGCCGGCGTCATCCACGAGAGGTTGTCGATCCGGCGCGAGAACGCCGCGAGCACGTTCTTCACCATCGCCTCGGCGCGCGCCTTCTCGGCCGGCGGGAAGTACTTCGTCACGTACAGCCGGCCGACCGCCTCGCCCATCGCCGCGCTCGTGAAGTCGACGCCGCGCTTCCAGCGATCGCGCAGCTTCGGCGTCCCCGTCAGCACGCCGCCGTAGAACGCGAACGACTCGTCGACGAACGCCTTCGGCAGGAACACCGACGCGTGATCGATCGCGTGGAACTGCATGTACGCCTTCCACGTCTCGAGCGGCTCGGATCGCACGAGCGCGGAGATTCCGATCACCGCGTTCGGCTGCCACAGCACGAAGCTCGTCTGCTTCGCGAGCCCGGCGCCGCCGAAGAAGCTGTCCCAGTCCATTCCCGGCGCGCGCGACGTGAAGTCCTTCCGCGTCCAGTGGTTGTTCGCCTTGGCGACATCTGCAGATTCGGTGCGCGTCGCATGCACCTTCGCGATCTTGTTCTCGAGCTCGACGATCTTCGCTGCCTTCGCGTCGGGCTCGGCGATTCCGGCCAACCGGAGCACGTTGGCGACGTGCGCCTTGTACTTCTCGCGAATCTCCGCCATGCGCGGCGACGCGTCGACGTAGAAGTCGCGGTCCGGCATGCCGAGCCCGCCCTGGAGCAAGAACGGCGAGTACTTCGTCGGATCGCTCAGGTCCTGCGCGACCCAGAGCCCGAACAGGTTGTCGGTCTCGAAGTTCGTGTTGTTGATCGCGTCGACGTCGGCGCGGATCGTGGCGCCGAGTGCGCGCGCGAGGGCGCCGGCATTGCCGATCGCCGCGATCGCGTCGAGCTTTGGCTTGAGTGGCGCGAGCCCTTTGGCCTCGATCTCGTCCTCGGCCATGAAGCTGGCGTAGTAGTCGCCGATCTTGCGCGCATCCGATCCGTCGGGCGCGCTCGCCGCAGCCTCGGTGATCAGGTCGGCGACGCGCTTCGCGGTGAGCTCGACGAGGACCGCGCCCGTGCCGTAGCTGCTGCGGTCGGGCGGAATCTCGGTGCGATCGATCCAGCCGCCGTTCGCGAACGCGAAGAAGTCGTCGCCCGGCTGGACCGAGCGGTTCATGCCGTCGACATCGAGACCGGTCGTCGGTGACGATTTCGGCGTCGAGCTGCCGGGCGATCCGGACCCGCCGCACGCGGCGAGCAGGCACGCGGAGATGACGAGGCTGCGTTTCATGGCGAGAACGGTACTCGCGTTTCGGCCCGATCGTCGTCAGAGAAGCTCCGCGATCACGGTGCGACGCGTGCGACATACCGCGACGCTGCAGCCCGATGTCACTCGTCGGCGGCCGACTCGAGCTTCGCGATCGCCTCGTCGAGGATGCCGCGTACCTTGGCCATCGTCTTCGGCGTCAGCCGGCCGCGCCGCGCCGAGCGGCGGAACGCGCGCACGAGGCCGCGGATCTTCAACATGAACTCCCGCAGCTCGTCGACGTGGTCCTCCCACACGTCCTCGCTCTGCTCGTAGAACGCCTCGACCTCGTCGCGGTGCTCCTCGAGGTCGGCCTTGCCGGCCGCGGTGATCGTGTAGACCTTCTTGTCGTCGCGCTCGGTGACCTTCACGTGGCCGAGCTCCTCGAGCATCTGCAGCGTCGGATAGATGACGCCCGGGCTCGGCTTGTAGCTACCGCCCGACCGCTCCGCGATCGTGCTCATGATCTCGTAGCCGTGACGCGGCTGATCGGCGATCGCGTCGAGCACGAGATACCGCACGCCGCCCCGCTCCGCGCGCGGCGGCCGCTCGCGAAACATCGAGGCCCAGTCGCCGCCGCCGGGGAACCCGCCGCCGAAGCCGCGGCCGTGACCGCCACGCCGTCCATGAAAGCCGCGCGGCCCACGCGGGCCCGCGAACCAAAATCCAAATCGTTCGTCATGCATTGTCTTGTCCTGACCTCCGGAGGCGCGAGGTTCGCTCGGCCATCGGATA
This sequence comes from Kofleriaceae bacterium, assembly GCA_013368795.1. GTDB lineage: Bacteria > Myxococcota_A > Polyangia > Haliangiales > Haliangiaceae > JABFXX01. Next base: position 3,669 of record JABFXX010000567.1, on the reverse strand, counting down.
TGTCTTGTAGATATATCTATAGCCATGTCTCCAGACTGTCAAGCCCGACATAAATGCACGAAATCACCGGCATCCGGCGATTCCGGGATGTCAGTCTGCGCAGGGGTTGTGGCTCAGCCCGTGACGTGCGAGCTGGGTCGGCTCACAGGTACGCCACGCTGGGCAGCTCGCCGGCGCCGTCGATGCAGTCCTGAAGAAACAGCGCGACGCCGACGTCTCCGGTCCACAGCGAGTAGCGCCCGCGGCCGTACTCGCGGGCGGCCGAGCGCGCCTGCGCGAGCGCGTGCATCGCGAAGCGCCGGGCTCGGTCGAGCCACTGCGGATCGCCGGTGCGGGCGTGCATCGCGAGGAATGCGTAGCCATTGCCCGCGGTGCCGTGACAGATGCCAGCGCCCTTCGCGAGCGGTCCGGCGCGCCACACGAGCTCGGCGGCAGCGACGAACAGTGCGTCGACTTCGGCCTCCGGCGGCAAGCGCGACAGACCGAGGATCATGCCCGGCGCGCCGTGACACCACTGGACGAGGATCTTCTCGCGCTCTCGGCGAGACTGGCCGACGTGAGGCAGCCAGTTGGCGAGCGGACCCTCGCATAGCGCGACCGCACGAAGCGTGTGCGCAGCGCGCTCGGCGATCAGCGCGCGTTGCTCGTCGGAGAGAAGCGCCGCGCCGCGGAGCAGCGAGAACATGTTGCCGGCGAAGCCGTGCCCGGCGCCGAGCAGGCGGACGCGCTCGCCGTAGAGGTTCTGCGTCCACATCCAGACGTCGTAGTCGGCGTGGTACTCGAGCGTGCGCAGCAGGTGCTGGGCGTTGCGCACGTAGAGCTCGCGCCAGCGCTCCTCGCCGGTGCGCTCGAACAGGAACAGCGCGGGCAGCATCGTGCCCGGCCCACCCCACAGCATCTCGAGGCTCTCGTGCTCGATGTTCGACTCGATGAGCGCGTAGAGGCGATCGTGATCGAGATCGGCGATCGCACGCACGCCGACCTCGCCGAGCATCAGCGACGGAGTGGCCTCGCCCGTCTCGGGGAACGCGAGGTGAATGTCGACGAACCGCCGGGCCTCGGCGCGCCAGTCGCGCGCGGCTGTGAGCGCGCCGCGCCGCTGGAGCTGGTCGAGCGCCCACGCGACGCCGGACGCGCCGCAGTACAGGCTGGTCCACGGGACCTTGCTTGCGCCGTCCTCGTCGAGCGAGTGCGGCGGCCACAGCGTGGTCTCGTCGTATGCGCGTTCGGCATCTGCCGCGAGCTCGCGAATTCCCACGCGCGCGGCGTCGGCGTCCCACGGCTCGTCGATGAGCGCCTCGTGGCGATCTGGTTCCCACAGCATGACTAACCCGGGTTCCTTCCGGACCACAGTGCCATGTTGCCTTCCTCGTGGCGCAGCTCGATGTCGACGAAACCCGCGCGCTCGAGTGCGAGCGGCTGGTCATCGCGCGCAGGCGACAGTCCCGGCAGCTTCGACTCGGGGGTGAGGTAGTGATCGGCGTAGAGGAGCACGCCGCCGGGGGCGAGGACCGTCCGTGCACGCTCGAGCAGCGGCACCAGGTGGCGCTTGTGCCGCGTCTCGTGCGCGGCCTGGAGCGTGACGACGGCATCGAGCTCGCCGAGACCGTTCGGCCATGCGGGCTCGCGGAAGTCGCGAATCACGAACGTGACGCGCGTCGCGAGCTCGCCGAGATGCTCGGCCGCGAGCTCGTGCATCGCCTGCGAGAAGTCGAGCGCGTGATAGCTGTGCACGTCGCAGTGGAGGAGGATCTCGCGAGCGAGCTGGCCGGGACCGGAGCCGAGCTCGAGGATGCGGAGCTGTCGGCGAGGTGCCAGCGCGGCGCAGAACGCGGCGAAGAAGCGCGGCCGGTACGGACGCTTGATGCGCGTCTCCTCGATCCAGGTCCGCGCTGTCGCGGGGTCGCGAAAGTCGACCCGGATCGGCAGGTCCTCGTCGTCACTGCTCATGTGACGCAGGCTACTCGTCGCCGCGCCCGAATGCATTCGATCTGACTTGGCGCCGATGATCTCGCGGCGATCGGGCATGATGCGCGCGTTGCGGTCGTTGCTCGCGGTACTCGCCTTATGCGCATGCGGAGACAACAGTGTCCCCGATGGGATGCCGCTCGCATCGAGCGACCATCTCGTGATCGTCGCGCATCCCGACGACGACCTGTACTTCATGCAGCCCGATCTGCGCGAGGCCGTGCAGAGCGATACCGGCGTGACGACCGTGTACGTGACCGCCGGCAACTACCTCTACGATGCCGATGCCGCCGAGCGGCGATACGCCGCCTTGCGCCCCGCATACGGGTCGGTCGCGGGCTCGAACGACTGGCATTGTGGCCGGATCTCGATCGACGGTCACGTCGCGGAGCACTGTCGCCTCGCCGACAAGCCGGTCTCGCTCGTGTTCCTCGCCTACCCCGACGGCGGCAAGCAAGGCGAGCTCCCGAACAGCCTGCTCGACCTGTGGGAAGGCACGATCGCGAGCGCCCAGACCGTCGCGTACCAGACGACGAGCTACACGCGAGACGAGCTCGTCGCCACGCTCGCCGAGATCGTGGCGAAGACGCGGCCACGGACGGTCCACACGCTCGAGGTAGCGGCCACGCATGGCGAGGATCACTCCGATCACATGATCGCCGGCGCGCTGACGCTGCTCGCCGTCGCGCGCACGAACAGCCAGGCCGACATCATCTCGTATCGTGCCTACTCGGCGCTCACCGAACCCGCGAACAAGCCACCGGCGATCCTCGCCCCCGCGTTCGATATGGCCTCGCACTACGAGGCGTGCACCAACGGGTGCGGTGTCTGCGGCTCTGGTTGCACGAAGATCGACGACGCCCACGTCGACTGGCTCGCCCGCCGCTACGCGGTCGGCTTCAGGCGAGGCGTCGCCGGTCGCCTGCAGATCGGGACGCGGTGTGTCGGCGCGGACCTGACCCTCGTCGCGTGCGACGGCGCGCCGGTGTGGCGAAGTGGCTCCGCCGGCGACTTGCGCAGCGCCGACGAACACTGCGTGAGCGTCGGGCCTGAGGGCGACGTCTCGCTCGCCGACTGTGACGGGGGACCGGCGCAGCGCGTGTTCCTCGATGACGAAGGTCACCTGTGGAGCGGACAACCGCCGCTGCCGCAGACCGGCATGGCGTACGCCCATCTCTCGTGTCTCGCACCGACCGATGCCGGCGGCATCCGCGCCCAGCTGTGTGGCCGCGATGCGGCGCCAGCGTGGGAGCTCGCACCGACGACGAAATCGACGCCGCGCGCCGCACTCGGCTTTGCCGCCACCGGTCGCGACGTGCGGCTCGGCGATGTCAGCGGCGATGGCAAGGCCGACCTGTGCACCGTCGAGAATGGCGGCCTCGCGTGCGCGTTCGGGGATGGCGCTGGAGGCTTCACGGTCGCGGTCCCCGTCGGCGATGGGCTCGCGATCGAGCCGAGCAGCCTGACGTTCGGCGACGTCGACGGCGACCACCGTCAGGATGCGTGCGGCCGCGACCACGACGGCATCTTGTGCGCGACCGCCGCGCGAGCGTTCTCGGCGAGTCGGTGGTCACCGGCATTCGCCGACGCCGCCGCGCGTCCAGGCACGTCGGCCTCGCTCGCGGCGGTCGACGCCGACGCCGACGGCGACGACGAGATCTGCGGCATCGATGAGACCGGTGTCGTCTGCGCGTCGCAAGC
>JABFXX010000219.1 GCA_013368795.1 Kofleriaceae bacterium | reverse complement strand
GGGCGCCGGTGCTGCCATCGCAGCCGCGCTCGATCCGGAGACCACGACGATCTGCTACTCGACTCCGACCGGGGACGCGCTGCTGGCCGCGCGCGACGAGCTCGTGCGCATCAAGAAGCCAGGCGTCGACCAGTACCTGCTGCTGGTGACCGACGGCGCGGACTTCGATCTCAGCTGTCCGCTGCCCGACCCGCTCGAGGTGTTGCGCGGCCTCGACGCCGACGGCATCAAGACGTTCATCGTCGGATTCGGCGCGCAGGACACGACGCCGCAGGGAGTCAACCCGCCGATGCTCAACCGCATGGCGTGTGCAGGAGGAACCGCGCAGAGCTTCGCGACGGCATGCAGCGCCCTCCCTACGGGCGGCTTCGATGCGGTCGATCCGAGCGGAGCGCACATCTACTTCGACGCCGCGAACGCTACCGAGCTCGGAAACGCACTCGGCGTCATCGCCGGACAGGTCTGTTGCGGTTGTCTGCTGTGACCGCGCTTTCACCGCCGACTGGGCACTCGGTCCGACGATCGGAGCTCCTCGCTCGATCTCAGACGCGAGGATTGGCGGGCGTCGCAGCGACCGACGCGCCGAGTAGGCTCTTCATCAGGTCACCACCTTCGACGACCATCTCGTGTAACGCCTCGTCAAAGTGTTTCGCTTGGACCTCCAGCTCGCCGCGATCGTCCGCTGCAAATAGCGCCGCCTTGCGAAGCAGCTCACGGATAAACGACGCGCTCGCTCCTGCCGTGCGATCGACGTAAGGCTCGATGGCGGCGGATACCCTCAGCCCACGGCTGTACAGCTCGAAGAGTCGACGCCGGCAATCCGAATCGGGCAGTGGGACCTCGACAGCCTGATCGATGCGACCCGGACGCGCGGCGAGTGCGGGCTCGAGAAGATCCGGTCGATTCGTCGTCAGGACGAAGAGGATATCTGCATCGTCCGCAAGGCCGTCCATCTGATTGAGGAGCTCGAAGAGCAGCGGCGCACAACCACCACCACCGCCCTGACGCGTACGTTCTTCAGCGATCAGGTCGACATCTTCCAGAACGATCGTTGCTGGCTGGAGCACACGAGCCATCGCGCACGCATGTTCCAGAAGGCCCATGCTCCGGCCGGTGATCAGCAGGACGGTGCGATCTGGCATGCGGCCCGCGAGGTACATCGCTGTCAACGTCTTGCCCGTGCCTGGCGCGCCGTGGAGGAGCATGCCGCGCTTGAGATGACGTCCGGCCGCATGAAGCACGTGTGCATGCTTCGAGAAGCTCACGCTCTCGCGTTCGATTCTCTCGAGCACACCGGACGGAAGAATGATCTGCTCGCGACTGATCCGGGGAAGGTGATGGAATCTCACCTCGAGGGTGTTGGAGCGATTCACCGAAAGCGACACGACGTGGCCGCGATACACGTTTCGCTTTCGCATGGCCATTCGCAGTGCCGCGAGACACGCATCCGCGGCTTCGCGCTGCGGTGCCAAGACCTGCACCTTGATCTCGTCGTTGTAGCCACGTTCGGTGCGGGCGACCAAGATTGCAAGCCGCGCGTCGCCTTCGCTGATCAAGTACAGACCAAGTTGCGTACAAGCGAGAACCCGGTCGCCGTCGAGCGCGACGTTCGTGTACGCGACTGGACCCTCATCGGTGCCGCCGCCGGGCGTCATGGCGCCGGTGCCGGATACCAGATGACCGAGCTCGATCCCCATGAAGCCCGCACGATCGCTGCTGATGCCCAACAGCTCGTATGACCGCCCGCGATCGGAAAGGTACGATTCCATCGCGAGGTGGACGTTCGGATGGTTCGCCTCGCTGAACTTGTCGCCGACGATCGAAAACTTCGATGGGTCTGTTCCGAAGTGTTCCCGCAGGCGCCGTCGGAAGAAGGGTTCCTCCGCCGCGCTTTCGCGCGACATCTGCTGCATGAACGTCTGGAATGACGCGCCGAAATCTTTTGGCGAAATAGTTGAGTCGCCCATGCCGTGCCTCCGTGAGCAATGTACGGCAACACGGCAACTGGTTGTTGCCTGTACGACGGACGCGACGGTGGCTCTGGATCAGGACATCGTTAACGGCGGCGGAGGGAGCGAGCTCGCGATGTCGTATACAATGTCCGCGTGCAGCAGATCGTGGCGGACCTGCTCGAGAACGCGGACGTCCTCGGCGCCTAGGTTATCAACGGCTAGCATGAACTGGCAGGCGCGGTCAAAGACCCGTCGATCACGATGCCTCGCGCATACGCTGAGAGCGAGGCGTGGGTCGTGGTTGGTAATACGCACGTGTTCCTGCTGCCCGTGGGCAGCGTGATGCTTGTTGTTCTCTTCGACAACAAGTCGTCGCTTGGCCTGGTTCGGCTTCGTGTAAGACAAGCGAAAGGGGCGATCATTCGCGAGCTCACACAGTGACAGTGACCTTCGCGCGTATGACTTTTTTTGCGGTGAAACCCACCTGGATGCAGAGCTCGTCTCTGGTCCTGACCTCACTCCTTGCGTGATCACGCCTGGACTGGATCGCTCGGCTCGAGTGGCCGCGGTGCACCCCGGGGGAAACGGCCTATCAGAGATCTCGCGCGCCTTGGGCCGCTGCGCGACCTGTTCGCGTAGTCACGCTCGCGCATCCTGGTACCTAGGAAACCCGAGCCAGTTGGACGCTCGCAGTTTAGGGGAGCGCAGATCGCACAGAGTCCGCGCTGACTATGGGGTCACGCCGCAACCCGCCTGGCCCAAGATGGATGCTCTGACGCTTTCGGGCTTGAAACGCGCCGTGTGGACAACGGGCGAGTTTATCACGCCACTGCTAGATGTAATCGTATCGAGGAATCCGTTGGTAAGATGGAACGTGAAATCCTTTGTGGCGCCTGGCGTCATGTGCTGATGAGCACCTATGGCCTTAACCTGTAGAATCGTAATCTTGTCCGGGCCGCTGCCGGAGATGGTCGACTTGATGACGCTCTCGACGATGTACTGATGACCTTGGACGGGTCCATGACCGTTGCGCCATTGTTGAGTAACCAAGTCCCCAGGCATCATGTTCGCAAGATCGCCGCCATCCTCGCCCAGGCCACTTGCGACAAGCGCGCCTGCAGCTCCCCCCCATCGGGGATCGTTGCTCTGAATCTCGTCCCAGAATTGATCTTGGTGGGCGGGGTTGTCTTTCTTGTAGTGGCTCGCGTCGATGTTCAACATCTTCCAGTTGTCCGAGCCTGGCTTGATGACCTGCCTCCCAGCGATCTGGTCGATGTACTGCGCGATGAAGTCCGTACACTGGGTGGTCTTTTCGGTCGGAGGATCAACGCTCAAGTCAAAGACCTTCGATGACATCCCCGAGCGGAAGGCATTGACCTCTGGAGAGTTGACTTGGCACCTTCCCAGCCGGGAAGCTTTCTGTGCCTTGTTCTCCCGTTTCTTGACAACGACGCGAGTAGGGACTTGGCAGTTGGAGCAACTCGTTGTGGGATGAACCCCGTTTATCTCGATGTCTGCAAATCCGTCTTCTGGCTGTGGGCTCAACGGATCGAACGGAACCACAACTTCTTCGTATTGCTTGCAGACAGAGATTACGTTTGCGTCTGTCTGGCATTCTGGAGTGTCGCTCGTAGAATAGACGCATTCGTAAACGACTCCTCCTAGGTCGAAGTGGTCAGGGTAACAGATGTCTGGATTGCTTTTCATCTTCCACGGCGTCGAGCTGGATCTCCAGTAGTTGAGGTCCGCTACGGGATCCACGACAGGCGTTCCATCGGGTGCAAAGAGCATCCGGCCCAAGTACCCCATGAGCGTGTCATCGACTTGGGTCCTCTTTGCCGGCGGCGTCTCAGGGCAGTTCTCTCCAGGAAGATCGGTGCGCTTGCCGAGATCGACAATAGGTCGCGCGTCCGTTCCCCATTTCGGACCACGCGTTCCCGCCGACATCACAGTCCCATTGGTCTCGGTGGTCTCGAGCCCCAAGAAGAAACCGACATTCTGAGCCACCCGCAGAGCGAGAGCTTGAGGGCTTTCTAGAAACGCCGTAGTCACTATCGCCCCGTCCCAAACAAACTCGTTCGTCTTGTCCCAAGTTCCCATTGAGCCGAAGGTCGAGCCAGCTCCCCTTGGTCTCGTTGTGATCAGAATGTGGGAGTATGCTGGAATGTCCAGCTCATAGGTTGAATGCGGTCGACGCCTAACGAAAACGACGGGATAGTCGTGAAATAGCTCGTTGAGAGTCGAGAAGACGGTTTCCTGATATGTCGATCTCTGCTCATCGGACATGCCCCAAGAGTCGACGTCTGCCCTGAACGCGCCGCGCGATTGGTTGTCGGGGGCGTATGAGCGCATGTAGCTGTCGGCGACCCACTCCATCACGTGCTGGGAAGCCGTAGCCTCGTCGGTCAGCGCGGGAATCGCCTGACCCTGGATTTGGACGTGCTCTTGAAACTCCACCCATACGACCATGTAGTTCTGACGCACCTGAGTTGAAACACGGGGCGCTCGGACCGTGTTCATTCCGGCCACGCCAGGATCATGTCGCCTTGCCGCTGCACGTCGAGCTCGTACAGGCCCGCAGCATGAGGAGGCAATGAATCCCCAAACGGCTACGCAAATCAACCTCATCATCATCTCGATCTCCTTAACGTTGCTGAGTAGTCCGTGCTCAGAGAAGACAGGACGGACACGCTGTACGAGCCGTCACGCCGTGGTGTGCCAACTGCACATTTTTCCGGGGGAAGACATCGGTTCGCAGCGTCGCGACAGTTCGAGGACCGGCTAGTTGTCGCCGAATTGAGGCAGCTGTTTCCGCTCCGTTGGCGCTGGTGGAGCGAACAAGAACTCCGACGCTGGATCGTGCTCACGATGCCTCTCTGCAGCGCCAGCGGGCGCTCGTGGACCGAGTAGCAGTTGAAGCACCCATGGGGCACGTGTCGTGTTCGCCGATATCGCGAGACTCGTCGCAGCCGCACTCAGCTCGGTTGCCCTTGAGCTTCGTGGCCAGCTTCGTGCCGCCCACTTCCCCTCGGACTTCTCTTCCATCGCGCCAGCGTAGATCGCCCCTCCGACACGGCATAAGCCGTGGGCTATCACGTTACGTTCGCCGAATCGCATGGGAATCGAACGGTTCCCTCATTTCGCGCGACGCGCCGCGAGGTCACGCTCGACGGCGTCGCGCTGCCCGAGCGCGCGTTCGTGATCGCCGCGATCGGCTGCGCGAACCGCGATCCCGATGCGTTCGGGGACGCCGAGCGCTTCGACATCGCGCGCGAGCCCAACGCTCACCTCGCGTTCGGTCACGGCATTCACTTCTGCCTCGGTGCGCCGCTGTCGCGGCTCGAAGGTCGCATCGCCCTTACCGATCTGCTCGCGCGCTTCGCGTCGCTCGAGCTCGTCGAGCCGGCGTGGCCGCCGCGGTCGTCGTTCCACGTGCTCGGCCCCGCATCGCTGCCGCTGCGCTTCACGCTTGCGCGAGCGCGTTGACGAGCTCGACGACGGCCGCCTCGAGCTGCTCGACGCCGGGATGCTCGGTCGGCATGTGGCTCGCTCCGTCGAGCGCGACCGTGCGCTTGGGCGCGGCGAGCAGTTTCCCGAGAACGGCCCGACTGACGCTAGTTGACCACGCGCTCAACGCGCTCAACGCGCTCAACGCGCTCAACGTACTCGTGCGTGCGCGTATCGATCTCGATCGTGTCGCCGACGCGGATGAACAGCGGCACGTCAACCACAGCGCCGGTTTCGACGGTCGCCTTCTTGGTGACGTTGCCCGCCGCGGTGTTGCCGGCCACGTCGGGCTCCGTCGCCGTGACCTCGAGCTGGACGTACGTGGGCAGCATGACGTCGACCGGCCGCTGGTTGAAGAACGCCACCCGGCACAGCACGTTGCCCGTCATCAGATCGGCCGCATCGCCGAGCAGCTGCGCCGACAAGGTGACCTGCTCGTGGTTCGAGCGATCCACGAACACAAGGTCGCTGCCCTTCTTGTAGAGGTAGTACTGCTCCTTCTCTTCGACATTCGCGGGATCGCGCTTCTTCGTCGGCACCTGCCACCAGTGTACGGCAGCCTGCCGTACTTCGCGGCTTGATGGTGGAAACGCATGGGAATCGAACCCACCATGCCGCTGCTCGCGCAGAGCATCATCGATCTTGAAGACTGAGGTCGGCGTGAACGGTGAATCGTCGATCCGAGCTCAGCGCCCGGTCACCAAGTCGAGCAACGCGTGAACCGCGCCGATCGGCTCGACCTCGAGTCCCGCGGTCGCGGACCAGTCGTGCGGCTGGTCGATCGAGCGATTGACCGACACGACCAGGCGAGCGCCGACCACGTGGCGCGCCCATCGGACCCACGGGTCGTGGCGCGGGAACGAGCCGACATAACCGAAGCCAAGTGCACCGGTGACGACGTGCGCGTTGGCGCCCGCGCGAACCACGAGGCTGCCGGTCCCGCCGATGCGGCTCGTGTACGGATGCGGTGGCAGACCCTCGAGGACAAGCTCTGCGCCCGCGACCGGACCCGACGACGTGCGAACCTCGCCCCAGACGCCGAGGCGCAGGTCGCCATCGCGTGCCACACCAAATGTCAGGTCCGCGGCCAGTGCGGCGTCCCACGTCGATGCCGAGCCAGCCTCGGGCATGGTCACGCTGCGCGCGACCACATCCGGCTGCTGCGACGCGACGCCCACTCCGAGTCGGCCCCATACCGACCACTCGACCGCCGGCCGCTTCTCGGTCACGACGATTTCGCCCATCTCGGCGTCGAGGACACCTTCGAACGACCGAGGGACGGGAAGCCCCATGGTGTACGTGTTGTCGATCCTGATCCCTGTCCTCGTGTCGTTGATCCCGATGCCCCCCATTTCGATGCGGATCGTCTCGCCGCCGGCCGCCGCCATGTTCAGCTTCTGGAAGACGGGCGTCGTCTGGCCGATGCCGACGCGGATGTGCGAGCGCTCGGTCGTGATGTCGGCGTAGTAGAACGTGACGGTGTAGTCGCCGGGCGGGATGTGATCGACTCGATAGGTACCGTCCTCGTCCGTGATCGCCGTCAGCGTCTGTGGCAGTGCAGGCGAGGTGACGACGACGGTGACACCGACGAGACGCTCGCCGGTCTTGTCGTCCGTGACCGCGCCCTGGATCGCGCCGCTCGTTCCCGCCGTGACCTCTGCCGGGGGTGGATCGGCCAGGGCGGCTGGCGCTGCGCCGAAGGCGGCCAGCGAGCTTGCCACCACGGCGAGCCGTCGTGGCGCCGGCCGCGCGCCGGTCGGGCAGTCGGTCGTCATCACCGTACCATCGGGGCGGCGATAGAAGCGAACGCACGGCGTCAGGCCGCGCGTTGCCAGTACAGCCTCGGCTTCCGCACGAGTCATCGCGGAGATGTTGAAGACGGGCCGATCGCATCCGCCGCACGCGCGCACGCGATCGTCGCCGACCATGTCCTCCCAGCGCTGCTTGCACGCGAAGCCGATGCGCAGGTTCGGCAGCTCGATCCCCGGGCCGCGTGGACCGGGCCTTACGAGCCCACGTCGTACGGTGGCGAGCTCGTCGAGCGAACGCGCATCCGCCGCGCCGTCCAATCGTGCTGCAAGCCGCTCGATCTCCCGCTCCAGCTCCTCCCGAGGTGCCATCCAAGCATCAATGCACGACCCGCTCGGAGGGTCCTGGTCGCCGCGCTGGCAGCACCTGAACCCGCGATGCTGCCCGCTCGCGTCGCTGTCCCACGCTCGCTCGTCGAATCACGGAGGACCTACGCCGGAGGCGATTCCCCCTTGAGCGGGTCGCGGGGCGGTCGAGTCACTCCTCTCGAGGGAGCAAAATGAACCGCTGGATCCTGGTTACGAGGATTGTGACGTGCGGTGTGCACGTCGCCGACGCCGACGATGGCGTGGTCTCCGTTCTGCCGTGCCGGCCGACGATCGCCTGTACCGCCGAGATCGTGCCGGGCGGGACGGTCGAGCTCGAGGTCGGATGGGCGCAACGCCGCGCGAGCGAGTCGCCGACGAACAGCGCCCTGGCGCTCGCGAAGGTGTCGCTGACGGACCACGTGCAGCTGCAACTCGGCACGAACAACGTGGTGAGCTCGCAGGGTGGCGCGATGGACACGCTCGACGGCGTGTTCGTCGGGCCGAAGATCGTCCTCGTCGACCAGACCGACCGCGCACCCGCGATCGCGGTGTCGGCACTGGTCTCGACGCCGACGCGCGACGGTGACGCTGCCGTGATCCGCACGACGGACCTGAATCTCTGGGCGTACGCGTCGAAGGACCTGCCGTGGATGCACGCCGACTTCAACGTCGGGTTCGACGTGCTGAGCGTCGACGATCACCCCGCGCTACAGGAGCTGGTCGCGCTGTCGCTCTCGCGCGACGTCGGCCACGGCGTGGGCGCGATGCTCGAAGGCTATGCGTTCTGGAACGGTGGGCCGTACGCCGAGCACGATGCAGGCGTGCTGAGCGGGCTGACCTACGCGATCACGCCGCGTGTGATGTTCGACGGTGGCTTCGATGTCTCGCTGTACCGCGACAGCCGCAACGTGACGCTATTCGCCGGTGTGACGTTCGTCCCGTACACGTCGGTCGCTCGCCACGTGACGTCGGGCGTTGCAGCGCTCTGACACGCTAACGTGACCACGCGCGGCCCTACCTGGCGACGCTGAGCATCAGGCCGATTCCCATGAGGCCCTGACTGATCTCGTCGACCGCAGCGCCTGCGCGTGCCTTCTGCTCGAGCTCTGCGAAGCTCGCACGCGCCTTGCGAAAGGCCTCGCCGCGCTTGCGGATCACCTCGACCGCCTGCTTGGAGGTCTCGTCGTTCCTGGTTGCGAGATAGGCATTCGCCGTCGCGACGGCCCGGTCGATCGTCGCGAGGTACTGGTCGACGAGCGGCAGGATCTTGGTCTTGATCGTATCGGCGGCGCTCGAAGTCCCCATGATGAGACCGGCGCTCAGCTGGGTCAGCGCTTCGGTGATCTGCTTCGGGAACGTGTCATCGGCGGTGTTGAGCTCCGCCATCGCCTGCGTCGCGGACTTCTCGAGCTCCGCGTCGTTGCCGCGGTTCGAAGAGCACGCGATTGCAAGGACGAGCAGGAACGACAGGAGGGTTCTCACGCGCCCGAGGCTACTCCAGGCGGCGCGGGACTTCATGCGCGACTTCGTCACTCGGGAACGTCGCAGCGGTAGGCCTCCGCCTCGACCGACGTGCAGCACGGAACGATCCATCGGATGTGGGTCGCGCCGAGCTTCGCGGCATTTTCTCTGGCTTCGTTCTTCGCGTGCATCTCGGCGTTCTTGTCGCTCTCGCTCGCGCTGCCCTGGACCTTCTGGAGGAACGTGCAGTCGGTGAGGTCCGACTCCTCGGCCTCGTGAATGCGCGCCGCTGCTGGGCTCGGCGTCTTGGAACCGCAGCCAACGGCGTACAGCACGAAGATGCACATCCAGAGTGGTGAATGCTTCATCGCGACGGCTTTCAGTATCTACGTAGCCGCAACGCGGTGCACTTCTGTTCTCGAGCACTCCCGTCGCTCGCGTTGCCGGTGAGTGTGACGTCGCGTAGACCTGAACCGCACATCGAGAGGAGGACGTGATGGCGGTCGTGTCAATCGTTACGCACAAGGTCAAGGACTACGCGGCGTGGCAAAAGAACTATGACAGCGTCAACGGCGTGCGGAAGGAGGGCGGCGTACGCGCTCACACAATCCTGCGTGCGACGGATGACCCCAACCTGGTCACCGTGACGCATACGTTCGACACGCTGGCCGCGGCGCAGGCGTTCTTCACGTCGAACCAGGCGCTCAAGAAGGCGTTGGCCGACGGCGGCGTCGACATGGCGTCGATGAAGGTGTCGTACTGCGAGCAGGTGGTGAGCGGCCCGATCTGACCGCTAGTAGCTCGTGCGATCGAGCAGGTAGCCCAAGCCGCCGACGCGGTACCAGCGGTAGCCGTACGACTCGAGCACGATGTGGTGCCGGCCCTTGTTGTCGGCGTGGCTGTGCTCGTCGCCGAGCAGGTTGATGAGCGTCCGGCCGAGCTTGTCGCCGAGGTGCATCTCGATCTCGGTCTGCGCGGCGCCGAGGTTGTGCACCACGAGCACGCTGTTGTTGCGCCAGTCGTAGCGCATCGCGAACACGTGATCGTGGCCGGTCTCGACGACGGAGTAGTCGCCCCAGCCGATCTCCGGAACCTCGTGCCGCATGCGGATGATGCGCTCGGTCCAGTTGAGGAGCGAGTCGGGGTCGCGCCGCTGCTGGGCGGCGTTGACCTGCTCGTAGCCGTACGGGCCGCCGGTGATGACCGGGAGGATCGGCTTGTCGGCGCGCGTGAAGCCGGCGTGCGGCTCGGTCGACCACTGCATCGGCGTGCGCGCGCAGTTGCGTTCGCGGAGGCGGAGGTTGTCGCCCATGCCGAGCTCGTCGCCGTAGCGGATGACGGGCGTGCCCGGCAGCGTGAACAGGAGGCTGTAGGCGAGCTCGAGGCGGCGGCGATCACCGTCGAGCATCGGCGCGAGCCGGCGCCGGATGCCGCGGTCGTAGAGCTGCATGGTCTTGTCGGGGCCCATCTCCTCGAAGACGATCTGGCGCTCCTCGTCGGAGAGACGGCCGAGATCGAGCTCGTCGTGGTTGCGGAGGAAGTTGGCCCACTGGGCGGTGGCGGGGCGGTTGCGCGTCTGCTCGAGCGCTTTGGCGAGCGGGCGCGAGTTGCCGGAGGCGAGCGCGTAGAACACGCGCTGGTTGACCCAGAAGTTGAACATCATCTGCAGGCGATCGCCGTCGTCGCCGAAGTAGTGCATGTTGAGATCGGGCTCGACGTTGGCCTCGGCGAGGATGATCGCGTCGCCGACGCGCCACTGCAGGAACTCGCGAAACTCGCGCAGCATCGTGTAGCGCTCGGTGTGTGCGGCGGTGGTGCCTTTGGTCTGGATGACGAACGGCATCGCGTCCATGCGGAAGCCGCACACGCCGAGCTCGAGGTAGAAGCCCATGATCTTGCGGATCTCCTCCTGGACTTCGGGGTTCTGCGTGTTGAGGTCCGGCTGGAACTTGTAGAAGCGATGGAAGTAGTACTTGCCCGCGATCGGATCGCGCGTCCACGTCGTCTTCTGGACGCCGGGGAACACCATGCCGCTCTGGGCGTCCTTGGGCTTCTTGTCGGCCCAGAGGTAGTAGTCGCGATACCTCGAGCTCTTGTCGCGACGAGCGGCCTGGAACCACGGGTGCTGGTCGGACGTGTGATTGATGACGAGGTCCATCATCACGCGGATGCCGCGCTGCTTTGCCTCGTGCGTGAAGTCGACGAAGTCGCCGAGCGTGCCGTAGCGAGGATCGACCTGGTAGTAGTCGCTGATGTCGTAGCCGTCGTCGCGCTGCGGCGACTTCTGGAACGGCATGAGCCACAGGCAGTTGACGCCGAGACCGCTCAGGTAGTCGAGCCGGCGCATCAGGCCCTCGAAGTCGCCGATGCCGTCGCCGTTGGAGTCCATGAACGTGCCGACGTTCAGGCAGTAGACGACCGCGTTCTTGTACCAGAGGTCCTTGATCACGGATCGGTGATGGCGTGCGGGCGCGGAGCCGGCAACCGCGCGAGGCCGCGCCGTACGCGGTCCTCACCCGTGTCAGCAGCGCTCACTTAGCGGACGAGGCGTGCGCGCGGCAGGTTGTTGTCGCGAGGAACTGGAGGCTCCTTGCGGCGGGCGCGGACGATCGGGAGTACGACGGCGAGCAGGACCCAGAACGCCGCGACGAGCCAGTCGGACGAGCCCTGCATGATCGCGCGCTGACCGACGGTGACGAGGATCGCGAGCAACGTGAACGTGCTCGACCACATGATCCAGAACAGGATCTGGGCCATGCGTGCGCGGGCATAGACCCACGCGCCGGGGATGACCAGCGAGATCATGAACAGGCGCATCAGGCCCGTGCCGAGCGCAGCCGCGGCGACGGCGAGCCCGAACATGACGAGGACGATCGCGCGGATGGTGGCGACGATTTGCTTCTCTCGCGCGTCAGCGTCCATAGACAATCCCCAGGTAGACGAGCTCGCGCTGGAACGAGAGCTCCATCGCGCTGCCGGCGAGGTTGCGCCAGATCGCGGCGCGGCCTTCGATCGACCAGCTCGGCGTCAGCTTGCGCGCGAGCCGCGCCTGCACCGACGAGCGGTTCTCGTCCTCGACGTTGGTGAACTCCTGCTGCTGGAGGTCGCGGCGCACGAGCAGGCCGTCGAGGTACTGATCGATCTGAAGGATGCCGAGCAGCGTGCCGTAGAGCCTGGCGGGGAGTGCGATCGTCGCCGACGCGGTCACGCGATGGCGCGCGAGCGACTGGCCGAAGCTGTTCGAGTCGATCAGCGTGAACTGATAGCCGACGGCGGCGACCTGGCGGCCGACCCACGTCAGCTCGGTGCCGAGCCGCTGGTAGCGATCGCGGCGATCGAGATCCGTCGAGGCGGTGCAGTCCGGATCGGCGGGCGCGCCCGGCGGGCATGCGTTGGTGAGCGCGGCGGAGTTGGCGAACGTGCGGCTCTCGAAGCCAGCGGAAGTCGTGAGCTCGAGGCTCTTCGTCGTGCTCGGCGCCTGCC
>JABFXX010000064.1 GCA_013368795.1 Kofleriaceae bacterium | reverse complement strand
CGGCGTCCTCGACCGCGCGCTTGATGTCCGCGTCGGTGAGACCACTCGAGGCCTCGATGCGGATCGCACGCTCGGTGCCGGTCGCCTTGTCCTTGGCGGTGACGTTCAGGATGCCGTTGGCGTCGATGTCGAAGGTGACCTCGATCTGCGGCACGCCGCGCGGAGCCGGCGGGATGCCGGTCAGCTGGAACTTGCCGAGCGTCTTGTTGTCCTTCGCCATCGGGCGCTCGCCCTGCGTCACGTGAACCTCGACGGACGACTGGTTGTCAGCCGCGGTCGAGAAGGTCTCGCCCTTGCGGGTCGGGATCGTCGTGTTGCGCGGGATGAGCACCGTGGCGACGCCACCGAGCGTCTCGATCGCGAGCGACAGCGGCGTGACGTCGAGCAGGAGGATGTCCTTGACGTCGCCCGAGAGGACGCCGCCCTGGACCGCTGCACCGAGTGCAACGACCTCGTCCGCGTTCACGCTGCGGTTCGGCTCGCGGCCGAAGAACTCCTTGACCTTCGCCTGCACCATCGGGATGCGGGTCGAGCCACCGACGAGGACGACCTCGTGGATGTCGCCGACCTTCTTGCCGGCGTCCGAGAGCGCCTTCTTGCACGGCTCGATCGCGCGGGTGACGATGTCCTCGATCATCTGCTCGAACTTGCTGCGCGACAGCTTCTTCAAGAGGTGCTTCGGACCGGTCGCGTCGGCGGTGAGGTACGGGAGGTTGATCTCCGTCTCCTGCACGCTCGACAGCTCGATCTTCGCCTTCTCCGAGGCCTCCTTGAGGCGCTGGAGGACCATCTTGTCCTTGCTGACGTCGATGCCGGTGTCCTTCTTGAACTCGGCGACGAGCCAGTCCATCAGGCGGTTGTCGATGTCGTCGCCGCCGAGGTGCGTGTCGCCGTTCGTCGAGACGACCTCGACGACCTTGTCACCGACCTCGAGGATCGAGATATCGAACGTGCCACCGCCCATGTCGAACACGGCGATGAGCTGCTCCTTGGTCTTGTCGAGACCGTAGGCGAGCGCGGCCGCGGTCGGCTCGTTGATGATGCGCTTGACGTCGAGGCCGGCGATCTTGCCGGCATCCTTCGTCGCCTGGCGCTGGCTGTCGTTGAAGTACGCCGGGACGGTGATGACCGCTTCGGTCACCGTCTCACCCAGATACTCCTCGGCGGCGCGCTTGAGCTTCATCAGCACGCGCGCACCGATCTCCGGCGGCGAGTACTTCTTGCCGCGGATCTCGAATGCAACGTCACCGTTCGACGCGGGGACCAGCTTGAACGGGACGCGCTTGGCTTCCTCTTGCGTGATCGGGTCGTTGAACTTGCGACCCATGAAACGCTTGCTCGAGAAGATGGTGTTCTCGGGGTTGGTGATGGCCTGCCGACGGGCGATCTGTCCTACGAGAACTTCGCCCTTTTCGTCGAAGGCAACCACCGACGGAGTCAGGCGCGCGCCTTCCTCGTTCGCGATCACCTTGGGCTCCTTGCCCTCCATGATCGCGACGACAGAGTTTGTCGTGCCCAGGTCGATGCCGATGATCTTGCCCATGACTGTTTTCTTTCCTCGACTGCGGGATTTGTTTGCTGGGCAACCTAAGTAGGCTCCAAGGGGCCGTCAAGACACGCCCCCCAATTTGCTAGCGAGAGCCCGGTGATTCTCCCAGGTGCCCTGCAGGAACGCCCCGGGATCGACCTTTCATCGAGCGCTGGCGCCCGAATCCGGACCCGGTCGGTAACGATCGAACGGCTCTGACATCTACCGCGCCGGGTGACACGAACAGATGTAGTCGCGGTGACGGGCCTGGGCCTGGTCTGTCCGCTCGGTAACTCGGTCCCAGCAGCGCTCGCGAGCGCCCGCCGCGGCGAGCGCGCGATCCGCGAGTACACCTCGCCGTGGTCGCCGCCCGAGCTCGGCCGTCGCGTCGGCGGCACGGTCGAAGACTTCGACGCCGAGGGTCTGCTCGAGCCGCGGTTCGCGGCCAAGCAGGAGCCGGCAACGCTGTTCGCGCTCGCAGCCGCGCGTGAAGCGCTCGCCCAGGCGGGGCTCGATCGCGACGCCGACGTGGACCGCGATCGGCTCGGTTGCGTGATCGGTGCAGGCCTCGCCGGCGCCGAGCTGTGGCATCGCGCGCTCCACACCGCGTACGGCGAAGGCAGGCCCGATGGCATCGCGCGGATGGCGGCCATCTCGATCACCGGGACGGCGGTCACGGGACTCGTCTCGATCCGCCATCAGCTCCGCGGGCCGTCGCTCGGCGTCGCGAACGCATGCGCGTCGGGCACCTCGGCGATCCTCGCCGCCGCCGATCAGATCCGGCTCGGGCGCGCCGACGCGATGCTCGCGGGTGGCTGCGAGTCGAGCATGCGCGGTCTCCTCTCGTATGCGTCGTTCGTCGATGCGGGCATGAACCCGACCCGCGATCCGGCGTTCGCGTGCACGCCGTTCTCCGCGAACCGCCGCGGGTTCGTGCTCGCCGAGGGTGCCGGCATGCTCGTGCTCGAGCGCCTCGACCACGCGCGCGCGCGCGGCGCCCGCGTGCTCGCCATCCTCGCCGGCGGCGCGCTCGGCAACGACGCGTACCACGTGATCAGCCCCGATCCGACGGGCGCGGCGTGGGCGCGCGTGATCCGGCTCGCGCTCGCCGACGCCGGCGTGCATCCGCACGAGGTCGACGTCGTGTCTGCACACGCGACCGCGACGCCGCAGGGCGATGTCGCCGAGACGCGCGCGATCCGCAGCGTGCTCGGTGCCCACGCCGATCGCGTGCTCGTATCGGCGACGAAGTCGATGCACGGCCACGCGTTCGGTGCGGCCGGCGCGATCGAGACCGCGCTCGCGCTCGCCGCGATGCAGGACGACGTCGTGCTGCCGACGATCGACCTCGCGACGCCCGACCCGGAGTGCGACCTCGACTACGTCGCGACCGGTGCGCGCAAGAAGTCCATCCGCGTGCTCGTGAAGAATGGGTTTGGTGCCGGCGGCGTGTCGAGCGCGCTCGTGTTCCGCCGCGACGAGCCGTCGCGCGTCCTCCGCGAGCCGTCGTGCTTCGAGGATCAGTTCGCCTTCTAGCTGCAGGAGTCATCGGTGCGTCTACCCGCTTGTCTGTCCCCATCTCTCGATGCCGCGCCCGCGACCGTCTCGACGACGCTCGTCGACGCGCTCGTCCGGCTCGGCATCACCCACGCGTTCGGCGTCATGGGCGGTGCAATCGCGCCGTTCTTTCATGCGGTCGCGCACAGCGAGCTTCACACGCTGCACCTGCGCCACGAGGCGGGCGCCGCGTTCGCCGCGGTCGAGGCCTCGCTCGCCACGCGCCGCCCGGTGCTCGTGTTCACGACGGCCGGTCCGGGCCTGACGAACGCGCTCACCGGCATGCTCGCGGCGCGCTGGGATGGCGCGCACGTCATCTTCGTCTCGGCGTCGACGTCGGCGGCCAATCGCGGGCGCGTCGCGACGCAGGAGACGAGCCCGCAGGCGATCGCGACGCACGGCCTCTACATGGCAGGCGGCGCGCTGCACTACGCGACGACGATCGAGCATCCCGCGCAGCTCGCGCCCGCGCTCGGCCAGATCGCGACCGGCCTCGCCCGCCCCGGTGGGTTCGTCGCGCACCTCAGCTTGCCGATCGACATCCAGCGCGCCGCGTGCGCGCGCGTCGCGCACCTGCCCGAGCGTCGCGACCTCGTGCCGACACCGTCGGCCGACACGATCGCGCAGCATGCCCAGCGGTTCGCCGCGGAGCCGCCGCTCGTCTGGCTCGGCTTCGGCGCGCGACACGCGGCCGGCGCGATCCGCCAGCTCGTCGAGCGACTCGGCGCACGCGTCATCTGCTCGCCGCGCGGCAAGGGCATCTTCCCCGAGGATCACCCGCAGTTCCTCGGCGTCACCGGTCTCGGCGGCCACACGCGCGTCGACGAGCTGCTCGTCGCAGATCGCCCGCGCACGACGCTCGTGCTCGGTACGCGGATGGGCGAGTCGACGTCGTTCTGGGCGTCCGAGCTGACGCCGAGCGAGTCGTTCATCCACGTCGACACCGACGTCACGGTGTTCGGCGCGGCTTACCCTCACGTCTGCACCGAGCCCGTGCTCGCAGAGGTCGGCGCCTACGTGCGCGCGCTCGTCGATCAGCTCGGTCCTGCGACCGACGCGCCGCCTGCCGAGGTGACGCCGCTCCGCGGGCCGCGCCCGCAGCCGCGCGCGACCGGTGCGGTGCGGCCGCAGTTCCTGCTCGAGGAGATGCAGCGCGTGATCGTCGATGGCAGCGACGCGTGGGTCATGGCCGAGAGCGGCAACGCGTTCTGCTGGTCGACGCACCTGCTCAGGTTCCGCGAGCCGGGCCGCTATCGCGTCTCGACCGGATTCGGCTCGATGGGCCACGCGACGACGGCGGTCGTCGGTGCCGCGCTCGCGAGACGCGGCAAGGCGGTCGCGCTCGTCGGCGATGGCGCGATGATGATGATGAACGAGCTGCACTCGGCGGTGCAGTACCGCGCCGATGCGATCTGGATCGTGCTCAACGACGCGAGCTACCTGATGTGCGCGCAGGGCATGCGCGTGATGGGCTGGGAGCCGTTCCACTGCGACCTGCCGCGCGTCGACTTCGTCGCGCTCGCCCGCGCGATCGGTGCCGGCGGCGAGCGCGTCGCGACCGAGGCCGACGTCGAGGGCGCACTCGAGCGCGCGATGCGTGCACGCGGACCGTGGGTGCTCGACGTGACGATCGATCCGCGCGAGGCCCCGCCGTCGGGCCGCCGCAACAAGAGCCTCATGGAGCAAGGACACGCCGCGGGAGGACGCGCATGAAGACGAACCAGGACGCCCTCACCCACCTGATGAAGGACCTCGCCGCCGACAAGCAGCACGACGGCGACCAGCTCGCCGACGCGCTCGCATCCCTCGTCGATGCCGGCGCCACCCACGTCCCGCCGTGGATGTCGCTCGTCGCCGCGCTCGCATCGGTCCGTCCCGACGGCATCGGCGCGACGATCGACTGGCTCCTCGCTCACCGCACCGAGCTCGAGGCCGCCTACGACCGCGGCGCGACCGGAAAGCTTGCGGTCGCACAGGTCCCACGCGCGATGCAGTACGAGCACGAGCTCGGCTACCTCGATCGTCCCCGCAACGCCGTCGTCGTCCGCGACCGCGAGCTGTTCACCGATATCATCGGCAAGCGCAGCTTCTTCCAGACCGCCGTCTACGTGATGACCGGCCTCGAGCTGTCGGCGACCGACTGCGAGATGCTCGACCAGATCGGCAATGCATCGCTCCAGCCCGATCGCCGTGCGTGGCCGATGGCGGTCACCCGGCGCGTCGGCGCCCGCGGCGGCGGCTACAGCTCCGCGGTGCTCGCCGGCGTCGCGATGATGGGCGCGCCAATGATCGCGGGCGAGGCCGCCGCGAGCTGTGCGCGCTTCCTGCTCCGTGCGCGCGCGGCGCAGGTCGAAGGCCGCGCGATCGCCGATCTCGTCGCCGACGCGCTGGCGCGCAAGGAGCGCGTGATGGGTTTCGGCCGCCCGGTCGTCGGCCCCGACGAGCGCGTGCCGGTGATGGCGGACATCGCGCAGCGCTACGGCCGCGGCGAGCTGCCGTACGTCTCGCTGCTGCGCGAGGTCGAGGCCGCGTTTGTCGCGCAGAAGGGCCTGCACACGACCGCCGCCGCGTGGGCTGCGGCGATCTTGCTCGACTGCGGCATGACCGCCGACGGCGTGCACGCCGTGTCCAACTACTGGGTCACGGTCGCCGTGTTCGCGCAGGCCCTGTTCTCGGGCGAGCGCGGCCTCATCGCACGCTAGGCGCGCGGCTGGTCTTCGGACTGCGCGGCCTTCGACAGGTCGAGGATCGACGGCGGCGGATCCTTGAGCGCGATCGCGAGGACTTCGTCCATGCGGCGCACCGAGAGGATCTCCATCTCGCCCTTCACTTCCTCGGGCACGTCGACGAGGTCCTTCACGTTGCGGTCCGGGATGATCACGCGCTTGATGCCAGCGCGGTGAGCGGCGAGGAGCTTCTCCTTGACGCCACCGATCTGGAGCACGTTACCGCGCAGCGTGATCTCGCCGGTCATCGCGACGTCGGGCCGCACCGGCACGCCGGTGAACAGCGAGACGAGCGCGGTGTACATCGTGATGCCCGCCGACGGACCGTCCTTGGGCACGGCGCCCGCGGGAACGTGGACGTGGAGGTCCGTGTTCTCGAGGAAGTTGCCCGGGTCGAGCCCGAGCTGCGCCGCGCGACCGCGGACGAACGACAGCGCCGCGGTGACCGACTCCTTCATCACATCGCCGAGCTGACCGGTCAGGGTCAGCTTGCCCTTGCCGGGCATCTTCGTCGCTTCGATGAAGAGGATGTCGCCGCCGACGGCCGTCCACGCCAGTCCCGTCGCGACGCCGGGCTCGCCGACGCGCTCCGCGACCTCGCTGACGAACTTCTTCGGGCCGAGGATCTCCTCGACCTCGGCCGAGCCGATGACCTCGTGCTCCTTGGCCTGGCCCTCGGCCACCTTCACGGCGACCGCGCGGCACGTCGAGCCGATCTCGCGCTCGAGATTACGAACGCCGGCCTCGCGCGTGTAGCTGTCGATGATCTCGAACACCGCCTCGTCGGTGATGTCGCACTTCTCGGCCGTGAGGCCGTGATCGTCGAGCTGCTTGGGGACGAGGAACTTGCGCGCGATCATCTTCTTCTCCTGGCGCGTATAGCCAGGGAGCTCGATGATCTCGAGACGGTCGCGCAGTGCCCACGGGATCGGGTCGAGCTGGTTCGCGGTCGCGATGAAGAGGACCTTCGACAGGTCGAACGTCACCTCGAGGTAGTGATCCGAGAACGTGCTGTTCTGCTCGGGGTCGAGGACCTCGAGGAGCGCGCTCGCGGGATCGCCGCGGAAGTCGTGACCGAGCTTGTCGATCTCGTCGAGGACGAACACCGGGTTATTGGTGCCCGCCTTCTTGATGCCCTGGATGATGCGACCCGGCAGCGAGCCGACGTAGGTACGCCGGTGGCCGCGGATCTCTGCTTCGTCGCGCACGCCGCCGAGCGAGATGCGGCCGAACTTGCGGCCGATCGCGCGAGCGACCGAGCGACCGAGCGACGTCTTGCCGACGCCTGGGGGACCCGCGAGGCACAGGATCGGTCCCTTCTTGTCGTTCTTGAGCTTGCGCACGGCCATGTACTCGACGATGCGCTTCTTCACCTTGTCGAGGTCGTAGTGATCCTCGTCGAGGCAGCGGCGAACTTCCGCGAGCTCGATGTGATCTTCGGTCGAGATCGACCACGGCAGCTCGACGAGCCACTCGAGGTACGTGCGCGTGACCGTGTACTCCGCGCTCGACGGCTGCATGCCCTTCAGGCGATCGAGCTGCTTCTTGGCAACCTTCTCGGCCTCCTCGGGCATCTTGGCCTTGGTGATCTTCTCGCCGAACTCGTCGAGGTCACCGCCGCCGTCATCGAGCTCGCCGAGCTCTTCCTTGATCGCCTTGAGCTGCTGGCGGAGCACGTACTCGCGCTGGTTGCGGCCCATCTCCTCCTGGACCTGCGTGTTGATGCGCTCGCGAACCTTCAGGACCTCGAGCTGACGCGAGAGGAACTGGAGGACCTTGCGCACGCGGGTCTTCAGGTCGAACGTCTCGAGGACGTCCTGCTTCTCGCCGACCTCGAGCTCGAGGTGGCTGGTGATGAGATCAGCGAGGTGACCGGCCTCGGTGACGCTGTCGACGAGCGCGCCCGCTTCCTTCGGAAGCTCGGGCATCAGCTTCACGACCCGCTTCGCGATGTCCTTCAGGTTCATGACGAGCGCGTCGAGCTCGACGTCGGACGACGTCGGATCGGGAACGCTGCGAACCTTCGCCGAGAGGAACGGCTCGGCGCCGTCGAACGTCGACACGTCGAAGCGCGAGACGCCCTGGAGGATGACGCTGAAGTTGTCCTTCGCGAGCTTGATCACCTTGAGGATGCGAGCCGCGCAGCCAACCATGTAGAGGTCGCCAGCGCCCGGATCTTCGGTGCGCGCGTCCTTCTGCGTCAGGATGCCGATGACCGGCCTCTCCTTCGCGATCGCATCCTCGACGAGCCGGACCGATTTACGGCGACCGACATCGATCGGGATGATTGCCCCCGGGAACAGCACGGAGTTTCGCAGCGGGAGAATTGGGAGCGTGTCCGGAATCTCCACCGGTTGCTCTCCGCCCGCCTTGGCCTTGGTCATGATCGGAACCTAGCGAGGCCGATCCACGAGCGTCAAGGACACCTGCCCGCAATGGCGGGCTATCTCGCTGGCATCTCTCGCTTGTCTCCGATCGTGGAGGTTTCGCCGTCGAAGAAGGTCGAGCCCTCCGGATCGATCTCTCGTGCGAACTCGATCGCGAGGAGATCGATCGCGGGCGGTGGCGCCACACCGGACGTCGATCGCGCGCTGACCCGACCCGGTTCGCGACGACGTTCGGCGCCCCAAAAATCGTCGTTGACTTCGCGTCCTGATTGGTCTTACCAATTGGTAAGACCATGGCGTTGCCGAAGCCCGATCCAAATACCACGACGGCAATCGACGCCGTCTTCGAGAAGTTGCTCGCCGACATCGTCTCCGGTGTCCACCCGGCGGGCTCGCGGTTACCTGCCGAGCGCGAGCTGTCACGGCAGCTCGGCGCCTCGCGACCGACACTTCGCGAAGCACTGCGCCGGCTCGGCGAGTGGAATCTCGTCGAGCCCCGTCGCGGATCAGGGGTTGTCGTGCGGCCGTATCGAGACTGGTCGATCGAGGTGCTCGCGGCGTACTTGCGGTACGGCAAACCCGAGCAGAACCAGCCCACGATCGGTCGCATCTTGATCGACATGCTCGCGGTTCGGCGCGCCATGGTCCTCGAGGTCATCAAGCTCACGACGTCGCGGATCCCCAAGGGCGGCACCGCGATGGCGAGGGCGGCGATGGCGCGCGCGTGGTCGATGCGAGATACGCCGTCATACGCGCGCGAGGACTTCGAGATCATGCGGCAGATCGCCGAGGCGGCGCGGTTCACGCCGGGCCTGTGGTTATTGAACCGCATCAGCAAGCTCTGGATCGACGCGGCGAGCGAGCTCCACTTCGCGGTCAGGCCGCCCGACGACTACGTCCCCTCGCACACGAAGTTCTTCGACCTGATCGAGGCGGGCAAACACGACGAGGCGTACAGCCACATGTCCGAGTACCTCGATCGCCACGACGCGGCGATGTCGAAGGTGCTGCAGGTGATGGGATGAGGGCCTCGAGCAAACGCATCCTGCACTCGCTCGTCCCGGTGATCTGTCCGCCGGCCGCCGTGCCCTATGCCGACGCGATCGTCGACAACATGGCGCTGACGATCGAGGCGAGCGGGCCGCTGCTCGCGCGCGCTCTCGAGGCGGGCCTGCTCGCGTACGACCTCGGCGCTCTGCCGCGCCACGGCCGCCGCGCGCACAAGCTGACCGGCGACGCCGCGGAGCACTACTACGAGTCGTGGGAGCACGGGCTGACGCCGATGCACGTCCAGTTCGCACGCGCGCTCAACCAGATCATGAGCATGGCCTGCTACGAGCAGCCCGCGATGATGGAGTCGGTCGGCTATCGCGTCGAGCCGTGGATCGAAGAGGTCAAGAAGAAGCGACTGACCGTGTTCGCCGACGACGTGAAGAAGCAGGAGGCGCAGATCATCGCGCCCGATCCCCTGCGCCCGTTGCAGAAGAAGGAGGTGGCGTGATGGCCGTCGCCCGCCCTGCCGTGCACGAAGGTGCGCGCCCCGCCGGCGTCTACACGCGGCACGACATCCACGGCGACACCGTGCTCGACTGCGACGTCGTCGTGATCGGCTCGGGTGCCGGCGGCGCGACCGTCGCGGCCGAGCTGTCCGAGGCCGGCTTCGACGTGCTCGTCCTCGAGGAAGGCAGCTACTACCAGACGCGCGACTTCACCGCCGATACCTCGACGATGATCCGCCAGCTCTATCGCGACGGCGGTGCAACGATGGCGATCGGCGCGCCGCCGATCCTCTATCAGGAGGGACGCGCGGTCGGCGGCTCGACCGTCATCAACGGCGGCATGTCGTGGCGCACGCCCGAGAACATCCTCGAGCGCTGGGAGAAGGCCGGCGTCGGCACGTCGCCGAAGGAGATGGAGCCGTACTTCGAGCGCGTCGAGAAGCGCATCCACGTCGCGCCGATGGACGCCGAGGCGATCGGCAACGACAACAAGATCCTCAAGCGCGGCGCCGACGCGAAGGGCTGGGAGATCATCGGCAACCTGCGCAACCAGGCGCACTGCGTCGGCTCGAACCGCTGTGCGTTCGGCTGCCCGACCGGCGCCAAGCAGAGCGCGCTCGTCAGCTACATCCCGCGCGCGCTGCACTTCGGGGCGCGCGTTTACGCCGATGTTCACGTCGATCGGATCACGCGCCACGGCAAGCGCGCGACCGGTGTCATGGGCTGGGTCCGCCATCCCGACGGCAGCCGCGGTCACGCGATCGCGGTGCGCGCGAAGCTCGTCGTCGCCGCGTGCGGCGCGATCCACTCGCCCGCGCTGCTCGTGCGCTCGGGCTTCCGCTCGCCGTCGGGCCGCATCGGCCACAACCTGTCGATGCATCCCAACGTGAAGGTCATCGCGATCTTCGACGAGGTCGTCACCGGCTGGAAGGGCGCGCACCAGGCGTACCAGGTGCGCGAGTTCCAGAAAGAGGGCCTCGTGTTTGCCGCGATCAACCTGCCGCCGTCGCTGATGGCGATGGGCCTGCCGCACCGCGGCCGCGCGCTCGGCAAGATCATGGAGCGCTACGACAACATGGTGCTCGCCGGCATGCTGTGCGAGGACACGACGACCGGTCGCGTCCGCACGATCGACGGCAAGCCGCAGGCGTTCTATCAGCTCGCCGAGGCCGACGCGGCAAATCTGCAACGAGGCGTGTCGCTGCTGTCCGAGCTGCTGTTCGCCGCCGGCGCCAAGCAGATCGTGCTGCCGTTCCACGGCGCGGCGGACCTCCACTCCGCCGACGACGCCAGGCGCCTGCTCGACCAGCACATCCCGGCGCGCGGCTGGGAAGTGCTGACCGTCCACATGATGGGCACCGCGGCGATGGGCACCGATCGGCTGACCTCGGTCACCGATCCGTTTGGCCTCGTCCACGACGCCGATCGCCTGATGGTCGCCGACGCATCTCTGTTCCCGACGCCGATCGGCGTCAATCCCATGGAGACGATCATGGCGCTCGCGACGCGATGCGCCGGTCACGTCATCGATAACGCACGGAGGCTCGTGTCATGACTCCCCCCGCCCCTGCTGTTCTGTCCTCGCGCCCGTCGCCGACGGTGCCCCGCTATCAGCCATCGACGTTCCCGTCCTCCGCCGCGCTCGCGCTCGAGCAGACGCCGATGCACGAGCTCGAGAAGATCTTCGTTCGCGGCGTGACGCCCGATCTCGACGCGCTCGTCGGCTGGGAGTTCCGCGGCATCAATCATCTGCCGCTGAACGTCCTGCCGATCGCAAACCTCCTCGGCATCAAGAAGTTCGTCAAAGGCTTCCTCCGCACCGAGGACGGCCGCGTGATGGGCTACAACTCGCCGACGAAGAACAACGTCCTCGACGGCCGCTGGCATGTCGCCGCGAAGCGCTTCGGCTTCTACGAGGTCTATCCGGTCGACGCGACCGCGCGCGACAACAAGTACCTACATGCCGTGCTCTTGAACTACGGCAAGGGCGAGAACCCGGCGCTCGATCCGTCGCAGGTGCTGCGCGACTACGTCGTCCAGGTCGACGCGAACAACCCCGACCTGTTCCTCGGCAAGGCGTACGGCGCGTTCGGACCGCTTCGCATCCCGACGAACTTCTTCATCCTCGAGCGCTTCCGCGTCGGCCTCACCGACTACGCGAAGCGCTGACCGTCACAGCATCTCGCACAGGCCGACGGTCGGCGACATCCCCTGCGTCACGAAGATCGACGCGTGGGCGGTGCAGGTCCCGACGATGCCGCACTGCGGATCGCCGCCCTCGAGATCGCAGAGCTCCCTGCACGTTCCCTCGCCCTGAACGGTGCTGCAGACGAGGCCGGCGATGCAGTTGTCGACGCCGGTGGTTCCCGGCGCACCGAACAGGCATGGATCGCCGACCATCGCCGTGCCGCTCGGTGCGCACCCGACATGGCCGACGTGCTCGGGCACGTTCGCGTCGAGCAGCCACGTGCACTTCTCGCCGACGCTGCAGCCTTCCTGCGTCAACGGATTGCAGGGCCCCGACGCATCGACGGGCCTCCCGGCATCCGGGTGACAATGAGCGATCGCACCTTCCGGGACGGAGCGGCAGATGATCTGCCCATCATCTCCACCGCAGCCGGCGAGTAGCGCGACGAGCAAAACAACATGACTTCTCACGACGGACACTATCTCCGTGCCGCGCGCGCGGTCCCAAAGACGGCTGCTGGCAATCCATGCGAACCGCACGTCGCGTGACCGCACGCACGCGCGTCGGTCGATCGACTACCATCACCCGCATGCGGGCGATGTGCGCGGTGATCGTGGTGGCTGCATGCGGCTCGCCAGAGGCGCCCGCAGCGAAGCCCG
>JABFXX010000503.1 GCA_013368795.1 Kofleriaceae bacterium | reverse complement strand
TGCGCACGTTCGGGATCGACTGCGACTTCCGCCGCGTCGACGGTTACCTGTTGGGCGGCAACAAGCGGTTCAACGAGAAGGAGCGCGATGCCGCGCGCCGCGCCGGCCTTCGCTGCGACGACGTCGACCGCGCGCCGCTGCCGTTCGAGTCGGGCCCGTGTCTGCGCTTCGCCGATCAGGCCGAGATCCATCCGCTCGCCTACGTGCGCGGCCTCGCCGACGCGACGGTGTCGGGCGGTGGCACGATCTGCACCGGCGTCCACGTCGCCGGCGTCGAGGCGGGCGCGCCGGCGAAGATCACGCTCGCCGATGGTCGCACGCTTCGCGCCGCCGCGGTCGTCGACTGCACGCAGATGACGATCACGAGCATGCTCGACATGCCGACGCGCGAGGCCGCCTATCGCACGTACTGCCTGGCGTTCGCGATCGAGCGCGGCTCCGTCCCGCACGGCCTCTACTGCGATACCGACGATCCGTATCACTTCGTTCGCGTCGCGAAGAGCGAGGGCGAGCACGAGATCCTGATCGTCGGCGGCGAGGATCATCGCGTCGGCCACGGCGATCCGGAGATCCATTTCCCTCGCCTCGAGGCGTGGGCACGCGAGCACTTCCCCAAGGCCGGCGCGGTCGTCGCGCACTGGTCGGGACAGATCCAGGAGCCGCACGACGGCAACGCGTACATCGGCCGCCTGCCGCGGCACGACAACGTCTACGTCGTCACCGGCGACTCCGGTCACGGCCTGACCCACGGCGTGATCGCGGGCCTCATGATGCCATCGCTGATCCATCACCGGCAGCATCCGTGGGAGCGCATCTACTCGCCGGGGCGCACGCGGTGGCACGCGCTGATGCCGATGGCGACCGAGGCGCTGAAGACGAACGCGCCGTACACCGACTGGATGCGCGGCGGCGACGTCAGCTCGCCCGACGAGATTCGCCCCGGTCACGGCGCGACGATCCGGCGCGGTGTTCACGTCCTCGCGGTCTACAAGGACGAGCATGGCCAGTGTCACGCGAGCAACGCGCGATGCACGCACCTCTCCGGTGTCGTGCGGTGGAACGAGGTCGAGAAGACGTGGGACTGCCCGTGCCACGGCTCGCGCTTCGACGCCTACGGCCGCGTGCTGAACGGCCCCGCGATCTCCGATCTCGAAGAAGGACCCGATCTCGAGGCACCGGCGCAGATCCCCGAGCCCGTGCTCGGCGACGACGTGTACACGATGAAGCCGGCGTGATCAGCGGCGACGGCGGTGCGTGTGCTTCACTTGCCGCGAAGCGTGAAGCCACACACCGCCGCGCTCGATCTCGACGACGCCGTGGATGCGGCGCCTGCGCAGTGCACCGGTGCCGTCGAGGCCGAGCACGTGAAATGCGTGCTGGCGATCGAACGTCCAGTCACCTTCGCTATTGCGGATGCGCACGCTCAAACCTTGCCGCATTTCTGCGGTTCGGCCCGCGCGTGAAATATTCCGCAAACCGACCAGGATTCAGGTCGCGCGTGATTGCCACCACCGCTGCCACGCCGTCGGATCTTCCCCGAGATCGCGGCCGCGGGCGAGCGCGCGCAACGACTCGTGCGCGTTCTCGCGTACGTTCTGATCCGCATCGCGGAGTGCGCTGATCAGCGCGGGCACGGCGATCTGCGGATCCTGATGGACGAGCGAGATCGCGGCAGTGCGGCGCGCGTAGTCGTCGCCGTGCGCGACGAGATCGGCGAGCAATCGGCCCGCGTCGTCGGAGGCGGCGAGGCCGAGGCCGTTGACCGCGGCGACGCGAATCTTGACGTTCGCCGACGGATCCGACGCGCGATCCGCGAGCACCTTCGCGTCGATGCGGCCGCTGCGATAGAGCGCGCCGAGGCCTTCGGTCGCGGCGAGCGCGACGTCGAGGTTGGCGTCGCGCGATGCGGCCAGCAGGGTGTCGGGATCGGCGGCGTCGCTCGCGGCGAGCTCGGCGATCGCGTTCCTGCGAACGCGCGGATCGGGATCGCGCAGATCGGCGGCGAGACCTGGCGTCGGCTTGCGCGTCGCGAGCATCGGGCGCGTGGGCGCCTGCGTGCGCGCGGCGACAGGTGCGCTCGCAGCCGGCGTCGCCGCGGGTGCATCGGCCGACGGACGCTGCGCGCCGAGCCACACGCCGAACGCGAGCAGGCCGGCACCGCCGGCACCGAGCAGCGCGAACGCGCGTGCGCGCATCACTCGACCACGACGCAGCAGCGCGACCACGAGGCGGTGGTCGTCGCGCGCGCGCCTTCCGGGTTGGTCGTGTCGGTGCTGTTGACGTAGAGCGCGCTGTCGTCGGCGTCCTGATCGGCCATCCAGTCCTGCGTGAGGCCGTTCGTCAGCGTGACGCCCGACAGCAGCGCGGCGCGCATCTCGACCGACGAGCACAGATGCGAGCCCGCCCCGCGGCAGCGGTTCGCCGCGGCCGAGAACGTGTAGCAGCAGACGTCGGTCGTCTCGACGCACAGCGTGCCGCCGACCGACGTGTAGCCCGCGGGGCAGCCGCGGTTCGTGATCTGCCGGCCGACCATGTCGATGTTGCCGCCCATCGTCAGGTTGCCGTTGAGCGTCAGGCTGCCCATCAGCGTGCCGCCGGTGAGCATCAGGTAGCGGCTATCGGTGTACGCGGTGTCGAGACCGATGGTGTCGGCGCCGACGACGACGCCGACGCCTTGGCCGACGTTGACCGTCACGCTGCCGCTCGCGCCGCCGCCGGTGAGACCGGTGCCGGCGGTGATGCCGGTGATCGTGCCGCCCGAGTTCGAGTCGAGATCCGACGAGCACACCCAGCTCGAGCCGAGCCACTTGAGGACCTGGCCGCTCGCGCACGTGTTCGTCAGCGACAGCGAGATGCCGCCTGCGGTGCCGCCGCCCATGAGGCCGGTGCCCGCGCCGGTCGTGATGCCGGTGATCGTGCCGCCGCTGTTGGTGTCGAGATCGGCCGCGCAGCTCCACGCCGAGCCATTCCACTTGAGCATCTGACCCATGCCGCACGACGTCGGCAGGCCGATCGTGATGTCGCCCGTCGAGCCGCCGCCGACGAGACCCGAACCCGCGAGCACGCCGGTGATGTCGCCACCGCTATCGGCGTCGCTCGCGCACGTCCAGCCGGTGCCGGTCGACTTCAGGATCGAACCCGAGCTGCACGACATGAGGCCGACCGTCGCCGCGCCGGTCATCGCACCACCGGTGAGGCCCGGACCCGCGACGACCGCGGTGATGTCGCCGGTGCCGGCCGAATCGTCGGCGCACTCGACCGAGCCGTCGGCGTTGATGCTCTTCAGGTACTGCCCGGCGTTGCACGTGCCGGTGATCTTCGCCTGCAGGCCGTCGATGCCGACGCCGCCGACCTTGTCGGAGTCATCTGCCTTCGCCGCCGACGCCGAGCGCATCGCGTACGGCACGCTCGCGAGCGAGATGCGCGGCTCCATCACGGCTCCGTCGAGCGACACCTGCAGCCACAGCTTCCGTCCGTCGAGCACGTTGCCGTCGAGCGGCGTCTTCGAACCGAGGTCGACGTAGACCATGCCGTCCTCGGCCGTGACCTCGTGGCTCTCGTTCCACACCGACGTTCCGGCGGTCTCGGCGTCGAACAGCGCGAACGTCGCGACGTGGTCGCCGTCGAGCACCTCGTCGGTCTTGTCGTCGACGAGGCGCGCCGCGAACGAGACCGTCGTCGGCACCGACTCCGCGTGCACGACAGCCGCGATCGCTGCGACGAGCGCGAGTGCGAGGAGGTGGCGCTTCATGGCGTCACCGCGCCTTGCTTCATCATCTTGCCGCCGGCCTTCACCGGCTTCTGCGCGAACGCGTGCCCGATCGTCACGTCCATGCGGACGCCGCCGCCGCGGATGCGTCCAGCACCGGAGACCACCTCACGCGCGGGCCGTGCCGGCGCCGAGTCGTCCTTGGCCGACGCGCATGCGCCGAGCAGCACCACCACCACCATGACTAGCTTCATGGCGGCGCACTCTACTCGAAAGCGATCGCAGCGGAATGGGATTCTTTGCGGCGGTTCAGTCGACCGTGGACGCGGCGAGATCGAGCTCGATCGCGGTGACCTCGAGGAGGCCGGCCCAGCTCCACAGCTCGCCGGCCGCGTGCAGATCGATCGACGCATCGATGTGATCGCCGCCGCCGGTGATCGCGAAGTCGACGGGAACGGGCGGAAGGCGCTGCGTGCCGAGCGGGGTCTGGCTGCCGTTGATCGCGATCGCCCAGTCGAGATCGAGCACGAGCGTCAGGCGAGCGGTCGCGTCGTCCTCGCTGGTCCACGCGAGCTCGCCGGTGAGCGGCTGCGGCAGCTTCACGCGCACGTCGGTCAGCTGCGCCGGCTTGCCGAACACTTCTTGCGGGATGTCGACGGGCGCGATGTTGACCTCGAACGTGCGGAGGTCGAGGTTGCCGAGCGCGTTGACCGCACCGAGCACCTCGCCGTTCGCGATCGAGACCTGGGTCTGACCCTCGATCCAGCCGTCGTGGGTCCAGCGGCGCGCGGTGATCGTGCCGGTGCTACCGGCGGCGCCGACGAACAGCTTCGTGGGGCCGTCCGACATGCGGTCGCGGACCGAATCGAAGTCGCCTGTGCCAGAGGGGGATGCGGACGTGCAGGCACCCGCCGTCACACCCGCGAACAAGACAAAAGCCATGGTCGTACGCATAGTGACGCGCCGCGTAGCACTAACTGCGCCAATGGTTCGACCACTGCAGTTTCGCTGCAGGTTCAGCTAATTGGATGTCATCACGGGCGCGTTTCGGCGCGCCAGCCTGTCCAGATCTGGCTCCTCGACTAGCCGCTGACTCAGCGCGTCAGGGCTGTGAGAAGTCGAGAGCGTCGCGCGCCGGCAGGCGAAGGTCCGGCTGCTTCGCCGGCTTGCCCTGCGGCTTCTTCGCCGCGGCCGGTTCGGCCTTCGGCTCGGCAGCCGCGGGAGCATGATCGAGACGATCGAGCACGTCACCGGGGACGGACTCTTTGATCTCGACCGGCTTCTTCTCGGCGTCTTCCTTCTTCTCCGGCCTGCGCGATGCGGCATCCGGATCGGCGAGCGTGAGTGCAGCGGCCGCTGCAGCAGCACCACCGGCCATGGCGGCTGTATTGGGTTGCGGCGCGTTCGCGAGCAGGGGCTTATCGGGAGCTGCCCCGCACGCCGCCACCAGCACGAAAGCGATGAACCTCATGAGCGGATGGTACACCTCGCATCGTCATGCGAGCCATCGCGATCACGAAGCCGGGCGGGCCCGAAGTGCTGCAGCTCGTCGAGAAACAGAATCCCGAACCGTCGCGCGGCGAGGTGCGCGTACGTGTGCGTGCGACCGCCGTCAACCGCGCGGATCTGTTGCAGCGCATGGGCGCGTATCCCGCGCCCGCTGACTCGCCGCCCGACATTCCGGGCCTCGAGATCGCCGGCGAGGTCGACAGCGTCGGTCCCGGCGTCGAGCGGTTGAAGGTCGGCGATCGCGTGTTCGGCCTCGTCGGGGGCGGCGGCTACGCCGAGTACGTCGTCAGCCACGAGCGCGCGCTCGCGAAGGTTCCCGACGGCATGAGCTGGGAGGCCGCGGCCGCGGTGCCCGAGGCGTTCATCACCGCGCACGACGCGATGACGCGCGGCGAGGCGAAGACCGGCGAGGTGCTGCTCGTCCACGCGGTCGGCAGCGGCGTCGGCACTGCCGCGGTGCAGCTCGGTCGCGCGCTCGGCGCGATGGTGATCGGCACGGCGCGCACCGCCGACAAGCTCGAGCGCGCCAAGGACCTCGGCCTCGATCACGGCATCGTGCCCGCGTCCGGCAAGTTCGCCGACATGGTGAAGCAGGTCGCGCCCGACGGCGCGGCGTGCACGCTCGAGCTCGTCGGCGGCACATACCTCGCCGAGGATCTGCGCTGCGTGACGACGCTCGGTCGGATCGTGCTCGTCGGCCTGATGGCGGGCGCGATGAGCGAGCTCGACCTGCGGCTCCTGCTCAATCGCCGCGCGTCGATCATCGGCACCGTGCTGCGCGCGCGTCCGCTCGAGGAGAAGATCATGGCCGTTCGCGCGTTCGAGTCGCAGGTCGTACCGCTGCTCGCGCGCGGCGCGGTGAGGCCGGTCGTCGATCAGGTGTTCCCGCTCGCCGACGCAGCGAAGGCGCACGAGCGGATGGCGAGCAACGCGGGCTTCGGCAAGATCATCCTGCGCTGCGATTAGATCGACCTTGACGATCGCGCGCGTCGCCGTCAGGATGCAGCGCTCACGCGGAGGCATGTCATGTCGCTCCTTGCAACCAACCGCGTCGTCGTCGGGTAGCCGCTTCGACGCGGACTGACTTCAACAGCGAAACGTTGGTTCTGAACCAGCGCAGGTCGACCTGCGCCTGGAGCGATATGCACAACCGCAAAGACTTGCAGCTGTGTCGACAGGTGTTCGACGCACTGACGTGGGCATTGGCCGACGTCGACGATCCGATCGTCGACGAGCTGATCCTCGCGTCGGTCGTCCCGGCACCGAGTGCGTCACGCGTGCAAGTGACCCTGGTCCCGTCTCGCGACGACATCGATCCCGATGTCGCGCTCGAACGCGTGCGCGCGCACGCCGAAGAGCTTCGCGAGGAGGTGGCCTCCGAGGTCACTCGCCGTCGCGTGCCCGAGCTCGTGTTCCGGATCGGACGCCTCGACGAGCTGCCGAGATAAACGAGACATGATCGAGAGACGGCCGCGGCTCGGTAAGGGTCGCGGCCGTCGCATTTTCAGATCCGGCCCGCGCTCGCTCGCGGGAATGGGATCGGATATGCACGACCGGTCGCGAACTACGCGTGACGCAAGCGATCCGGATGTGCACCAAACGTACAGAGATGGGCGAAACGCGCGTGGCTAGAATCGGCAGGGTGAGGCACTTCGCGTGGCTCGTGGTCGTGGCAGGGTGCTCGTTCGATCACGGCTGGCTGCCCGGGGGCACTGGCGGCAGCGGCGATGGCGGCATCGTCGACGGCAACGGCTCGGGCTCCGATGGCGAGATGATCACTGCCGACGCGCGGACGTGCTGGGACGTCGCCGGTGTGAACGTGAACGTCTGCTTGCCCGCTCCACTCACGGGTACGACGACGGTCGGCTCGGCGGTCGGCGCGATCGACACCGACTCGTCGGGGACCGGTCCACTCCAGTGCAAGTCGCTCGTGCAGGGCAGCACGGACGTGTGTGTGATCGCGGCGCAGTCGCTGACGATCGACAGCGGCCGCACGCTGAGCGCGCACGGCAGTCGCCCGCTCGTGCTGCTCGCGAATCAGCTCGTGATCGACGGTACCGTCGACGTGTCGAGCGAGCTCGGCGGTCAGCGCGGGCCTGCCTCGGATCCGCAGGCGTGTGGCATCGCGACGCTCCCCGCCGGCGCGGGCGGCGGTGCGGGCGGAAGCTTTGGCGGCAAGGGCGGCGACGGCGGCGACGACGACAACGACAACAACGGCGCGAACGCGGCAAACGCGACGGCGAACATCACGACGCTGCGCGGTGGCTGTCCCGGCACCGGCGGCGGCGCCAACGGCCCGTACGGCGGTCACGGCGGCGGTGCGGTGCTGCTGATCGCAGACACGTTGACGATCTCGAGCAGTGGCGTCGTCAACGCATCGGGCTCGGGAGGCAACGGCGCGACGCAAGGTCGCCGCGGCGGCGATGGCGGGAGCTCCGGAGGCATGATCGCGATCGCGGCGACGTCGCTGACGCTCGATTCGAACGCGGAGGTGTTCGCGAACGGCGGTCACGGCGGCGGCGGCAGCAGCAACGGGACGGCAGGCCAGGACGGCACCGAGCCGACGTCACCGACGAGCGGTGGCGGCAACGGCAACGCAGGCGGCAACGGCGGCGATGGCGGCCCCGGCTACTCGGCGCCGATGCGCGACGGACGGAACGGTACGGGCGGCGGCGATGGCGGCGGCGGCGGCGGTGGTGGCGCGGGTGTGATCCGCATCTACACGCCGAACGTACCGACCGGCCCGAACATCTCGCCACCCGCCAGTTCGTGACGCGCGCCGCTGACGAGGTGCGTCGAAGACCTCGTCGAGCGGACGTGTTATGTGGTCGGTGTGCATCCTGCCAGTGCTCGCCTGATCGAGACGATCCGCGCGTCGATCATCGGTGACGATCACGCGCTCGAGGGACCGTACGGTCCGCGTCGCGTCACCTACGCGGACTACACCGCGTCGGGCCGATCGATCACGTTCGTCGAGGAGTTCATCCGCGAGCAGGTGATGCCGCTCTACGCGAACACGCACACCGAGACGAGCGGCACCGGACGCCAGACGACGCAGTTCCGTCACGACGCGCGCGAGATCATCCGCCGCGCGGTCGGCGGCAACGAGGACGACTGCGTCATCTTCTGCGGCTCGGGCGCGACGGGCGCGATCAACAAGCTGCTCGACGTGATGAACCTCCGCATCCCCGCGGACCTCGACGCGCGTTACGAGCTCGCGACCAAGATCCCGGAAGCCGAGCGCCCGGTCGTGTTCATCGGTCCGTTCGAGCATCACTCGAACGAGCTGCCGTGGCGCGAGTCGATCGCCGACGTCGTCGTGATCCACGAGGACGCCGACGGTCACGTCGACCTCGCGCACCTCGAGCAGGAGCTCGCGCGCTACGCGGCGAGGTCGCTCAAGATCGGCAGCTTCTCGGCGGCGTCGAACGTCACCGGCATCGCGACCGATACCGTCGCGATCTCGACGCTGCTCCACAAGCACGGCGCGCTGTCGTTCTGGGACTACGCGGCCGCAGGCCCGTACGTGCAGATCGCGATGAAGGAAGACGACGCGCTCGCCTACAAGGACGCGGTCTTCATCTCGCCGCACAAGTTCATCGGCGGCCCGCAGACGCCGGGCGTGCTCGTCGTCAAGCGCAAGCTCCTGTGCAACACGGTGCCCGCGTGTCCCGGCGGCGGCACGGTCGCGTACGTCAACCAGGAAGAGCACCGCTACGTCTCCGATCCGGAGACGCGCGAGGAGGGCGGCACGCCCGCGATCATCGAGTCGATCCGCGCCGGCCTCGTGTTCCAGCTGAAGGAAGCCGTTGGCGCCGACGCGATCCGCGAGCGCGAGGTCGACTTCATCCAGCGCGCGATCGCGTCGTGGTCGACCAACCCGAACATCGCCATCCTCGGCAACAAGAGCGCGTGGCGGCTCTCGATCGTGTCGTTCATCATCCGCCATCGCCAGGCGTACCTGCACCACAACTTCACCGTCGCGCTGCTGAACGATCTGTTCGGCATCCAGTCGCGCGGCGGCTGCGGCTGCGCCGGTCCCTACGGTCACCGCTTGCTCGGCATCGATATCGCGACGAGCAAGGAGTTCGAGCGCGAGATCGTGCGCGGCTGCGAGGGCATCAAGCCGGGCTGGGTGCGCGTCAACTTCAACTACTTCCTGTCGGAGACGCAGTTCCAGTTCATCCTCGACGCGATTCACCTGATCGCGAACGAGGGCTGGCGCCTGTTGCCGCACTACCGCTTCGATCCGGACACCGGCGAGTGGCGGCATCGCGCGCATAGCGCGAAGGACGTGATGCGCCTCGCCGACATCTCGTATCGCACGGGCAAGATGGAGTATCGCTCGCGCCACGCGACCGAGCCCGAGTGGGCGCTGCCCGGCTACATCGACGAGGCGAAGAAGATCATCGCGGCGACCGCGGTGGAGTTCGCGTCGCTGTCGATCGAGGAGCAGCCGCGCACGCCGGACTTCGACAAGCTGCGCTGGTTCCCGCTGCCGAGCGAGGTGCTCGAGGAGCTACGCGGCCGCCCGACCGGTCGGCACGCGCGGCTCCAGCCGTCGCCCTGATTCAGCGCGATACGAACCGCACGCCGAACAGCAGGTCGAAGTCGTAGCTCGTGTAGTCGAACGTGATCTCGTCGTTGTTGTCGGCCTTGTGATTGTGCATGGCGATCGGCAGCGCGACCTGCGCGCCGACCTGCACCGAGCCGACGTCGAACCACATCCCTGCGCCGACCTCGAGCCCGAGGCCCGCGTCGGTGTCCGAGGTGTCGAAGTTCACGCCAAGCACGCTGCCGCTGACGCTCGCGTGCGCGATGTCGACGCCGATGCCGGCGCGGCCCTCGAAGTGGAGCTTCTTCTGCACCGGCACCTGGAACAACAGGTTCGCGAGAATCCGGAACCGGTTCGCTGAGATATCGGCGTTGCCAATGCCGTTGCTGAACCCCTGTGCGTCGGTGTTCTCCGGCGTCCAGTCGAACGACACGGCACCGCCGACCTTGCCGGGCACGGAGCCGGCCTTGACGGTGAGCTTAGGGCTCGTCTCGACCGCATCGGTCCAGTTGTCGTCGGCCATCGGGATCGCGATACCGCCGCCGATCTCGAAGAAGCCACCGGCGTGGGCCTGGCCCGGTGCGGCCAGGATCGGGAGCGCGAGGATGAGGGCAAGGCTTGGGCGAAGGACCCCTGGAGTGACTCGCATGAGATCGAGCCTCGCTGTCATCTCCAGGACTCGCAATGTCACCTGGCGGTAGACATCATTCAAATCCTGTTACCCGCGGATCTCAGGTACTTCGGGGTGGCACAGCGGGTGCTTTAGCCGACATCACCACCAAGGAGCATCCCACCATGAAGACCCTCACCACCTCGGACCTCGAGACCGTCACCGGCGGCAAGGACACCCACACGGCCCCGACCAGCTCGTCATCGGTCAACAACGACCAGCTGTACTCGGCGATCCAGGGCATCCAGAGCTCGCTGAACGATCTGGGCAAGAACCAGAACCAGGGCCTCTTCTCCAACCAGGGCCTGATGTTCATGACGATGGCGCTCGCGATGCGTCAGTCGTCGCAGACGACCGTCGTCTATCGCGGCGGCTGGCATCGCAACTCGATCACGTGGCGCACGAGCTGGTAGCTCACGTCTCGCGCAGCGCCGCGAGGATGAGCCCGTGAAACTGTTCGCCGGCGTTTCGGAAGATCCAGCCGACGAGCGCGCGGCACTTGCCGCACACGGCGACCTGCCACGTCCAGCCC
The DNA here is from genome assembly GCA_013368795.1 of Kofleriaceae bacterium. Lineage (GTDB taxonomy): Bacteria > Myxococcota_A > Polyangia > Haliangiales > Haliangiaceae > JABFXX01. The sequence goes on along the minus strand of JABFXX010000503.1, from coordinate 1,594 downwards.
GGGAACCACGAGAACGCGGTCTCGGTGTCGCCAACGTAGCCGCAGCCAGGTGCTGCATTGAAGCAACCGATGTGATGCACGATGCCGTTCGGGTTCACGAACGTATGCTCGTGCGCGCCCGCCATCTCGATGCGATGAGACGTGTCGCTGATGCGGTGCTCGCACACGATGCAGACGAGCGAGTGCTCGCCCTCGTCGTCGGCCGTCTTGTCGATGGTCGCCGGAGCGCTCCTGCGGTCGCGTTCCCGATCGAGCAGCACGAGACAAGTGTAGAATGTTCGTCCCCATGTCGATCGCCGATCGGATCCTACCGCTGTGCGAGTTGTTGCTGGGCGCTGCTTACGCAGACCGGGAGCTGAAGGATCAGGAGCGCGACGAGGTTCGTGCACTGCTCGAAGAGCTCGCAGGTGAGCTCCCTACCGAGGTCGAGATGAAGATCGCGACGTTCGATCCGGAAACGTTCGATCTCCAGGCCGCCGCGGCTGCGTTCAAGTCCGACAGCGAAGATGATCGCAAGAAGCTCCTCTACCTCGTCAGCGCCGTGAACGAGAGCGACGAGGAGATCGACTTCGCCGAGGATCAGTACCTGCGTGATCTCGGAGCGGCGCTCGGCCTAGCGGCGAGTGCCCTGCAGGGGCTCACCGTCGACGTCGAGGCCGAGCCGCTCGAGCAGGTGTTCCAGCAGGTCCGCAAGGGCCCGCCGCCCCCTCCGAAGAAGAAGCTCGAGTCCGTCGATATCGACATGGACTGATGGCTCCAGTTCCATGACTCCTGATCCAGAGCTCGTGGGCTTCTTCGCAAGCAACTTTCACGAAGATTGGAACTTGGAGGCATCGACTGCCGAGGGCGTGCTCGAGCTCATCCTTCGCTATCCGCATCAACCGGGTGAGCTCGAACGGCTTGCAGACCTCATCGACGACTATGCATCGCGCTTCGTCGAGGACGAGGCACTCGAGCGAGCGCTCACCACTGAGTTGGGGGCTTACTACCTGCCGACCTCGGATGGTTGGTCTGCACACGGGTGGCTCAAGCACGTGAGCTCCATGCTGCGATTCCCAGGCAGCCCTCGGAACGGGCGGCGATCCTAAGCGTCGAGGCCTGGCCATGGTGAGACAGCCGGACCCGACCAAGCTGGTCGTGCAGTTCGCTGAGGATGTCGTGCTGCAGACGGATGCGATCTGGCGCGGTGACCACAAGACCGGGAACAAGCACGCGAAGCGGTACATCGCAACGTTTCAGAAGCTGCGCACGATGGGCGATGTCGGCCGGGACGCTCTCGCCGCACTCTTAGTCCACGAACGACCTGACGTTCGTGTGATGGCTGCAGCGTTTCTGCTACGCCATCGAACGCCGGACGCGTTGGACGTGCTCCGTGATGCGGCAAGAGGCTCGGGCGGCGCCGCGTTTGGAGCCTCGGAAGCGATAAAGAGGTGGGAGGAGGGAACCTGGGCGTTGGATCCTGAGGGAGAACGTGGGCTATATCGACATCGACTAGAGCGCATCCCACAACCTGACGATCCAAGTCCGCGAACCGAAACGGGTCTTCAACGAGGGGATCGACAGCGGATCGCGTTTCTGATCTAAGGCTGAGGGT